>JALWHA010000288.1 GCA_027038695.1 Acidobacteriota bacterium | reverse complement strand
GACGCAAAATATTGCGTCTCTACCATCGTTATTACCAACGCCACAATCACAACAATCATCAACCAAAAACAAATTTGGCCCCCAATCCGAAAATCTGGCATCAATTATTCGTGGATTTAAAATTGGTGTAACAAAACACGCCAGGCAAATTGATCCGTATTTTCGATTGCAATCCCGTTATTATGACCATGTAATAAGAAATGAAAAAACATTTATAAGGAGGCTTCAATGAAGAAAAAGGTAAAAAATAGCAGAAAAAAAACCACAGTTTTAAACGGTGCCGTAATCGGAGAAAATCTATATTTTAATAAAAATATTAAATTTGAGATTAAAGAAGGACTTAAATTTATCAGTGAACAGGGAAAAAGATATCGGAACAATACCCCCGCAAGCACTACAGGATTTGTCGCTGAAGCACACCATATATCTTCTTACAATGTAAACAGTGCATTTAAAAGGTCATTTTCAAGGGTGATTAAAGAACCTGACGGTACTCACGGGGATTATAAAATAGTAAAAAACGGCAAAATTCTTGTTGAAGGTGAAATTAAGTATTACAAAACTGCAGAAGCAACCGAGAAGGCTATGAGGGGATACGGGAACAGGCAATTGGTAGGTCCGAGAGAGCAGATAAACGAAATAAAAGAAATTGCAAAAGAAAAGGCAGCAAAGAATTTTCTTAAAAAGGGGATAAACAGGGGGAAAGTAGCAAACGAGCATTTAAAGGTTTCTGAAAATGTTAGTGACGCAGTAACTGACGGAGACATTAAATCATCTCCTAAAAGTTTAAAAGAGATGAAAAATCTTACCTCTAAAGCTAAAAAGGGAAATTTAACTGCCGAAGAAGTATTTCCTATTTCCGAAGAAAGTATTACTAAAGGCACCATAGCAGGTGCTAAAACGGGAGGTTTGATAGGAGGTGCTGTTAGTGGCGGGATGTCTGTTATTAAAAATGTGAAAGAGGTATGTAACAATGAGAAAGATTTAAAATCAGCTGTAAAGGATATTATAAGAGAAACCAGTAAAGGGACGATTGACGGAGCTGTAAAAGGGTCTGCGTCAACATTTGCCTCAATCGGTGCAAAAAGGGTTGCTCAAAATATAGAAAAACAATTATTAAAAGATGTCCTGAATAGTTCGGCTCCGGTAATTGTCGCGGTTAGTGCGGTAGAAGTAGGCAAAAAATTTTATGACTATAAAAGCGGTAAAATTAACAAAAAGCAGTTTACAAAAGAGGTTAAAAAAACTGTTGCTACAACCTCGGCGGGTATGGCAGGTGCAGAATTAGGGGCCACTATAGGTACAATGCTATGTCCAGGGATAGGTACGGTAGCAGGTTCGGTTGTCGGCGGAGTAATAGGTGCTTTAGGTGTCTCTTCTTTTTTTAAGGAATAAAAATTATTCGGGATGCTTAATTTTTTCTTTTCGATTTTGCTTTATTGACTTTTTTAGCATTTCAAATTAAACTATGTTTTGCGTGTGCCCGTAGCTCAACTGGATAGAGCGTCTGGCTACGAACCAGAAGGTTGGGGGTTCAAGTCCCTCCGGGCATGCCATATTTTTGTTCTTTACATACTAACCATATCGGTCAGGTTCTATTTAGGATTAAAAGGGAATCCCGTGAAAATCGGGAACGGGCCCGCCGCTGTGACCGGGGACTGAAAGCCATTATGCCACTGTCCCGATACCAATCGGGGCGGGAAGGCGGCCGGAGGGATGATCCGGGAGTCAGAAGACCTGCCTGTCCGCAAAATGCTAACGGAGGCTTGGCGATGATAATGACAAATCATCCGGCCTAAAATTTAATTCCCTATAAAAAACAGTAGGAGGAGTGTATGAAAAAGGGATTTTTGTTTTTTACTGTATTATTGTTTTCTTTGTCTGTATTTGCAGGCGAAAACTATTACGAAATTAAGGAAAATGTAATGGTAACTGCTACCAAAGAAAAGACAAAGAAAAAAGATATAGCAAAAAACGTTAAGGTGGTTACCAGAAAAGAGATCGAAGATATGGGGGCAGTTTCCGCGGTTGACGTTTTGAAGAATATCCCTGGAGTTATAGTCGCTTCCAATGGCGGTTATGGCCAACCTGTTTCAATCTATTTAAGGGGGGCGTCTTCCAATCACACAATTGTTATGGTTGACGGAATTGAGATAAATGATCCTATGAATCCTGGAAGAAGTGCCGATCTTTCAACCATAATGGCGTCTGACATTGAAAGAATTGAGGTTGTTTACGGAAGCGAAAGTGCTGTTTACGGTTCTGATGCAATGGCCGGGGTTATCAATATAATTACCGTTTCAGACAAAAAAGAGTTAAACGGTTTTTTTGAAGGAGGTTCAAAATCTACTACTTCTGCAGGAATAAACTTTCAAAATAAACAGGGGGATTTTTTTTACTGGATGAAGGGTTCTTTCTTTGACACTGACGGTATTTCGGCCGCTGACGAAAAATTGGGGAATACTGAAAAAGACGGCTATACAAATGCAACCTTTAACGGCGGGTTAAGGTATAAAGCAGGAAATAATGAGTTGACCGCTTCTTTAATTTATGTTGACGCAGATTCTGATTTAGACAATTTTGGAGGCGAGTTCGGAGACAACCCGTCTTATACCGGAGACAGAACGGATTATTATGGAAAACTTGAATGGAGGTATAACAATCCCCTGGGTTTTAACGGTTATACGAAATTAGGCTATTACTACACAAGCATTGAAAGGGATTATTCAAACCCTGATTCAAACTATCCACCTGTAATTGAATCAAATTACAAAGGAGAGTTTAATAAATTCAACTGGCACACTTTTTTGAAATTGTCGGATAGAAATTCTCTCTCCTTTGGGCTTGAAACAACAGAGGAAAAAGGTCACTCATACTATCATTCCGAAGCAAGTTGGGGTATTTACGACAGCATCTTTTCCGAAAAATCAGTTGACACAAACAGCGCATACTTCAACTTAATATCAAAATTTAAGTATTTTACTGTAAATTTAGGCGCAAGATACGACGACCACGATGAATTCGGAAGCAGAGGGACCTTTAATTTAGGTTTTGTTGTGCCTTTGACTGATACTTTAACTTTTAAATTAAGTGGCGGTAGCGGATTTAAGGCACCGTCATTGTTTCAACTTTACTCCGATATGTATGGGAATAAGGATTTAAGTGCAGAGACTTCAGATAATTACGAAGGCTTTTTTGAGAAAAAGTTCCTTAACGGTAGAATGCTCTTTACCATAGGATACTTTTACAACAAGTATAAAAACCTTATTTACTTTGATATGACCACTTATAAATATGCAAACGGTGAAGAGGCTGAAACAAAGGGAATGGAAACTACATTTAAGTATGCAGGGAAAAGTATTTCCTGGTATTTCGGGTTCACAAATATTTCATACTCATCGGATAAGCCTTCATATTTCTACAACAGGCCGGAAGCGACAATGAATTTCGGAATTACATATAATTACAAAAAGTGGAACTTTAACCTTACCTCACTTTACTACGACGACAGAACTTCTTTTGATTACACAAACTTTAAAGAGGTTAAGTTAGACAGTTTTACAGTATTTGACGTAAAGATAGGCTATAAATTAAACAAGAAAACTGAAATTTACTTAAAAGGACACAATATATTTGATGAAGATTACGAGTATGTTTACGGTTACGGTACTTTGGGAGATGTGGTCTATATTGGTGTTAGGTATTCGGTATTCTAAAAAAAAAAGGGGGATAAATCCCCCTTTTTTTATACTTCTTTTAAATACCTTATTCTGTAAACAAACAGGGTGAAAATTAAACCTAACACAAGCCTTATTTTCCAGACGTAATAGAATCCCTGTTTTGCATAATGCCAGAAGGGATTTGCAAAGAAATTTTCCCAGGTTTTATCCGTAATTACGATATGTGTTGAGTGAGTTATTATTGCCAGTACTGTCGGCACTAAAAACAAAAGTGCGATAGGAACCCCTATTATTATCCATCTTGAAGTGCTTTTTGCCCTATATTGTTGAGAAAAAGTGTAAATGGAGAAGATCACTCCAAGATACATAATGTAATAGGCAAAAGACCAGATATCCGAAACCTTAAACTTTTCGTAACTGATATTTATCGTGAATCCTGCAAACTTGTAGAACCCAATTATCAGGTAGATTGAAAGTAAAGACAGAGCAACTGTTATTATTGAGATAATGGAAAGTGCAAGTATATTTGCAATCACAATCTCCCTGTCAGAAACGGGAAGCCTTAGGATAAAGCCCTCTTTTGCCATTGATTCCCTCTTTATCATTCCGATAAAGATTAAAATTAGCAACCCGAAATTTGTAAGGCCTAAATCAATTTTCCCCGTTGCGGGGGAATTCGGGTCAGCCAATGTCTTTAAAGAAAGTGCCCATAGAAGAAGAATTACTAAAATCCCTGTAATAATAAGAGGAACCCTTTTGTGCTTTATTAAATACAATCTCATTACTGCAAACATTTTTCCCTCCATTTATGCGAATATTTCAAAAACATCTTCAATTGACGGGTTAACTATAAGGTGTTTTATGCCCAATTGCTTCAATTCCTCGCTTGTGGCTTCGGGTTTCTCGCTTAATAAAGCCTTTTCCCCTAAAAATCTTCCCATCTCTCCTTCAAGTTTTGTATCAGGCATCTTTTCAAGGGTGAATTTCTTGTATCTGCCTTGCAGATTATCCATTGAATCTTTAATGACAATCTTGCCGTTTTTCATAATTACCGCCGTATCAAAAAGGTTTTCAATCTCATGTATCAGATGAGTGGCTATAATTAAAGTTGTACCTTTCTCGGCAATAATGTCAATCAATGTTTTGTAAAAGTACTTTCTAACGACAGGGTCTGTAACCCCTAACGGTTCGTCAAGGATTATCAAATCGGGAGAAGGACAGAGTGTTAAAATCTGAATAGCCTGCATTTTTTGCCCGTTAGATAAACTTTTAAAAGGTTTGTCCCAATCAAACTCGGTAAACTCCTTCATTCTTTTTAAAAGATTATCGTCCCAATTCGGGTATAGCATCTTATAAGACGGCAAATAATCGTTTAATGAAAGTTTAGGGAACATCTCAATCGGAGAAGGAGCGCTTGTAATTGTTTTTAAAGCCTCTTTTACGGTTTTTCTATTTAATTCAGTATCTTTATAGACCACCTTGCCTTTGTAGTTTAACAGGCCTAAAACACAGTTTAAAAGAGTGGTTTTCCCTGCCCCGTTTCTTCCTAAAAGTGCGTAAACCTTTCCTTCCTCAATCTCAAGGTTGAGGTTTTCAATTACCTTTTTTTGCCCTGAAAACCTTTGCGGGTAACTTTTAGTCAGGTTTTCAATCTTTAAAAAAGCCATCTTTTCCTCCTAATATCTTTTTTCTATTTCGTTAATTATCTCGTTTTTGTCTATGTTAAGCATCTTTGCTGTTTTTACCATTTCGTCTATCTTTTGAAAGAGAATCTTTTTCTTTAGATTGTTTATTGCGGAATCGGACAGATCCTCATTTACAAAAACACCTTTTCCCATTTTTGTTTTCACAAACCCCTCCATTTCAAGTTCTTTATAGGATTTCATAACAGTATTGGGATTCAGGCTCAAAGAAACAGCCAGTTCCCTTACCGAAGGCAATTGCTCGCCTTTACTCAATTCCCCTGAAGCAATCTTTAATTTGATTGATTCAATCAATTGCTTAAATATGGGGATTTTGCTTTGTTGATTAATACTAATCATTATCATATCAACCTCCAATCCGTTCTACTGTATTATTACACTAATACGGTTGAAAATGTTTCAAAAAAAATATTTTTTTTAAATTTGAATACTAACTGCTTGATTTTAAATGGGTAGGACCGGTAAGTGAGAAAAAGTGACCACTTTTTTTTGGACGGGACAGGTAGTGAATTCCGTATATTCACTTATCTTTTTTTTCTTTATTTCACCTTTTCTTTAGCACCGTAAAGCGGGAGTCCGTGAAAACAATTTCAGGATTTCCGAAAAGGGGAAGGTATTTTTTTAATTGCTTTTTCTTGACTATAATGAGCGAATTTTTTTCTTGAGGCCATACTTCTTTGAGTTTGTCTATATGGATTAAAACCTTTTTAATTTCAGGGTCTGAGTATATAAACTCTTTGTCAAACCTTGTTTCAACAGGGTGAATTTTAGTGTAAAGAACAAAACTCCTTGAATTGAACCCGACTAAATACACCTTTTCAGGCTTTTGTTTTAGAGAATTTATGTAATTTGCCGTTGTTTTCATTGTAAATAGGTATCTTTCAGGGTTTAATGAGACTATATGAAGGGTTATAAGCAAAACAGCGGTTATTTTAACCGCGGTAACCGTTGTCCTGATTTTGTTTGTTTTCAAAAAGGGTATAATTAAGTTAAAACCGATTAAGGTTATTACAAAAAGGGAAAATGGAAGTTTAAAGCCTATAAGTTGTTTTTTCAATGCCAAAATTACAATCAATATCTCAAATATTGCTGAAAGAATAAATAAACTGCACTTTTCTTTTTCAAGGAGTACATAGGCGACAATTATTGAAAGTGCTGCAAGGGAAAGTAGTATGTAAAGCGATAGTTTGCTTATGGGAATTGAGAAAAAGATTATCGGGAATAAAAAGGTAATTAAAAGAAATTTGATTTCGTTTTTCTCTTTCCAATCTTTTATTATCGTTTTTATTGAAAAAACAAGGCCGAATATCCACGGGTATGCAAAGTAAGAAATATCCGTAAAGTAATACCACACAGGTTTAGGATGGCCGAACCCCTTTGACGAAAGCCTTGACGCAAACTGTTTGTCAACAAGATAGTTTACTGAATTGGGAATTTTAACAAAAATATAAACAAACCACCAGAAACCGATAATCAAAGAAACAATTATAGGAACAGGCTTAAACAGTTTTTTCAGTTTATTCTTTTCACCGATTAGCAGTAAATAAATAACAACAATTGGCAATACCTGCATATACCCTAAAGGGCCTTTAACAAAGCCGCTTATTCCGAGCCACAACCAGAATAAAAATATGCTTTTTTTATCCTGTGTTTCAAGGAACAAAAGAAAGTAATAGATTGAAAACAGCATTGTTGTAAGAAGAAATATGTCTGTTGTAACAATCCTTGATGCGCCTATTATTAAAGGGGTTGTTGAGAATATTATTCCTGAAAGAAAGGCTGTGTCTTCGTTTTTAAAGAGTTTTAAAGCAATGAAGAATACAAGGATAGCAGATATTATCCCGCATAACCCGGCAAAAAACCTTCCCCCTAATTCGTTTACCCCGAAGATTTTATAGCCTAAAGCGGTTAGCCAATAGGTTAGGGGGGGTTTTGTAATGTGGATTATTTTATTTTGAGTTGGTATTAGCCAGTGGTTGTACACAAGGGTTTCGTAAGCTATCTCGGCATACCTTGCGTCTGATGTTTCGGTAAAGGGAAGTTTTGTTTCAAAGAAGAGAAAAGAAAATAATGCAAAAACTATGACGATTAAAAGGTATTTATTCCGCTTTTTCATTTTTCAGTTTTTCCAAATACTCCTGCCATTCAATCGGCAGCATATACTTCTTTTTGTTGTTGCAGTCTTTACAGCATGGGACTACATTTCCCTTTACCGTTTTCCCCCCTCTTGCAATGGGCACTATGTGGTCCATTGTCAATTCCGAAGGGTGAAACTTTTTCCCGCAGTAATAGCAGACCCCTGTGGCTTTTTTCCTTTTCCACCACTGGGATTTTCTCAATTCCCTTGCCTTTTGTTTTTCTTTTTTTATGTGTTCTTCGTCCGCAGGTATAAAAAATTCCATAGCAAACAAACTATAACAAAATAAGGCTCCTTTTTCAAATTGCACTTGATAGAAAAAGAAAAACAGGTATTATATCCCTGTGAAAAAATTGTAAGGAGCGTGAATATGAGCAATCCTGTTGTGGGAATTTTAATGGGAAGCGATTCAGATTTTGAGATTATGAAAGAAAGCGCAAGGGTATTAAAGGACTTCGGTGTGCCCTTTGAGGTTGTGGTTACTTCGGCGCACAGAACGCCTGAAAGGACTCTTGAATACGCAAAAAGCGCAAGAGATAGAGGGTTAAAGGTTTTAATTGTGGGAGCGGGAATGGCGGCCCACCTTGCAGGGGTAATTGCCGCAAAGACTATTATTCCCGTTATCGGAGTGCCTATTAACTCTTCTTCTTTAAACGGAATTGACGCACTTTACTCAACATTGCAGATGCCTTCAGGAATTCCGGTAGGGACAATGGCAATAGGAAAAGCAGGGGCAAAGAATGCCGCTTTATACGCAATCCAGATGCTTGCTTTAAGCGACGAGAGTTTGCAGAAAAAACTTGACGATTTCAGGAAAGAGTTTGAAAAGGTTGTTGTTGAAAGGGAGAAAAAGGTTCACGAGAAGCTGGAAAAGTTCTTGAATGAGTAAGTTTTTCATAAAGACATTCGGCTGTAAATTAAACCAGTTTGATTCTGAAAAGATAAGGGAAGGGTTTACTCTATCCGGCTTTTTTGAAACTGACAATGTTCTTGAGGCAGACATTATTGTGATAAACTCCTGCGGGGTAACAAACAAAGCTGAAAAAGAGGCTTTTTACACTTTGAGAAATATTATCAGAAAAAACCCCCATGCGAAAAAGTACTTTATAGGCTGTTTTGTTAAGCCTGAAGATTACGAGAATACCAAATTTTTAAAAGGGAAGGATAAATTTAATATCCCCGAACTTAAAAGCCTTCCCTTTTTCCCCTCAAACCAGCAAAAACACGCAAGGCCTTTAATTTACATACAAAACGGGTGTGATTTAAAGTGTGCTTACTGCATTGTCCCGAAATTCAGGGGAAAGAGCGTAAGCGTTGAAATTGAGAAGGTTTTAGAGCAGATAGGGTTTTTCATTGACCACGGCAAAAAAGAGGTTGTTTTAACGGGAATTCATTTAGGGCTTTGGGGGCATGACTTTAAGCCTAAAAAAACAATACTTGATTTGTTGATTGAGGTTGAAAAAAGGTTTGAAGGAAAGGTTAAATTAAGGATATCTTCCCTTGATTCCAATGAGATTGACGACAATTTAATAGATTTTTTCGCAAAATCAAGCATTATTCAGCCTCACTTTCACATACCCTTACAAAGCGGAAGCGACAAAATACTTCTCTTAATGAGAAGAAGGTACACTGTAAAGCAGTTTGAAGAGACTGTTTCAAAGATAAAAGAAAAGGTGAAGGATGTATGCATAGGTGCTGATGTTATTGTAGGATTTCCCGGGGAAACCGATAAAGATTTTAATGATACATATAAATTTATTGAAAGCATACCCCTTGATTACCTTCATGTATTTCCCTTTTCCCCGAGAATAGGCACAGAAGCATACAATATGGATAATCAGGTAAAGGAAGAGGTTAAAAAGCAAAGGGTTAAGGTTTTGAGGGAATTGTCTGATAATAAAAGGGAAAAATTTGCGAAAAGTTTTTTAGGCAAAGTCAGGGAAGGCATTGCTATTTATCCAAATTTGATTTTAACTGACAACTATATTCAGGTTGAGGTTGAAAAAGGGCTAACCCCCTCAAAAGAGTATAAGGTTAAGTTAAAACAAACCCTCTCCTCTACAAAGGTAAGGGGAGAGGTTGTATAGATTAGCATTCTTCTCTTAAAATCCTTGCTGCATCCTTTGCAAAGTAGGTGATAATCAAATCGGCTCCTGCTCTCTTAATAGATGTTAAAATTTCCATCATAACCTTGTCGTGGTCAATCCACCCCATCTTTGCCGCCGCTTTAACCATTGAGTATTCCCCGCTAACATTGTATGCACACACGGGAACAAGGACATTCTGTTTAACATCGGATATTATGTCAAGGTATGAGAGTGCAGGCTTAACCATAACTATGTCGGCGTTTTCCTCAATATCAAGCATAACCTCTTTTAATGCTTCCCTTCTGTTTGCAGGGTCCATTTGATAGGATTTCCTGTCTCCAAATTGTGGGGCAGACTCTGCCGCATCCCTGAAAGGGCCGTAAAAAGCGGATGAAAACTTTGCTGAGTAAGCCATAATAGGGATGTGTGAAAAACCCTTTTCGTCTAAATCATGCCTTATCCTCTGCACCCTTCCGTCCATCATATCTGAAGGGGCAACCATATCCGCACCCGCTTTTGCGTGGGAAACCGCTTCCCTTGCAAGCAAATCAAGGGTTTTGTCGTTGTCCACATCGTTATTTTCAATAATACCGCAGTGTCCGTGTGAGGTATATTCGCACATGCAAACATCGGTTATTACATAGAGTTTATCGGTTAACTCTTTTATCTTTCTTATTGCTTTCTGGATTATTCCCTCGTCTGAATAAGCCTCGCTTCCGTACTCGTCTTTATGCTCTGGAATCCCGAAGAGTATTACCGATTTTATCCCTAATTCCACAATCTCGTTTACCTCTTCTTCCAATCTATCTAACGAGTATTGATAAACACCTTCCATTGAGGAAACCTTGTTTTTGATATTCTCTCCCTCAATTACAAATAATGGATATATGAAATCGTCAATTGAGAGTTTTGTTTCTCTCACCATATCCCTTATTAAAGAGTTTTTTCTAATCCTTCTTGCTCTAAATTGTGGAAACCTCATATTAACCTCCCTATAGCCTTCTATCAGTATTTTATCTTAAAAAAATTATTTTTAATATTTTTAATGTTTCTTTTATCAGAGATAAAAAATTAAAAAAAGTTATAGCAAAAAAATTAAGGTAACTTTATGAAATTATTTGCAATTTTTTCTTTTATTTTTTTATTTGTAAGCCATATAATTAAATTAAGGAGGAAAGCACTAATTCTAAATGAAAAAGATAGTTTAAGAAGCCACGAATTTATCAGTTTCTTTTTATCAAGGTTTGTTTCCAGAATAGGTGACGGTATTCACTCCTTAACTATTTTATGGATATCTTACCAATGGAGCAAATCTGCGCTAATTGTCGCACTTGTAATGATTTCATTCAGTTTACCCGCCATTTTAGTTTCTCCCTTTGCAGGTTCGCTTGCTGACAGAAAAAACCGTATAAAGATAATGGTATTAAGCGACATTATTCAGGCAATTTGCACAATAATACTTGCATTTCTTTCATATTATGGAAAAATGAATCTGTTTGGCCTTATGTTTTTCACGGCGATAATGTCTGTTTCATACGCCTACTTTATGCCTGCATCAATGGCAATAATCCCTCAAATTGTAAGCAAAGAAAACCTCGTCAGGGTAAACGGCTTTTGTATAAACGGGATAAAGGCGTTTAGGGAGGCGTAATGGATAGATTTTCTTTTTTTAAAGATGTAAAAAAACATGTTTCCGCGTATCAAAAATTTCTCACTGAAAACGGTATAACCGATGTAAATAACTGGGAAGATATTCCCGTAATGACAAAAGAAAATTACTTGTTGAAGTACGCCACTGAAGAAACAGTCAGGGAAGGCGAAATTGGAAAGTGTTTTTTAATCGGCGCGTCAAGCGGATTTTCAAAGAAGGGAACGGTCTTCTGGCTAAAAGAGGCGGTTAACGAAGATTTATATTTAAATGCGGTTGAGGAGAGTTTAAAAAACCTTTATAGCATAGACAAGAAGAAAATGCTTATTGTGGTATCCCTCGCCTTCGGGACATGGATTGCGGGAATGCAGTTGGCGTGCACAATGAGGCAATTGGCGGGGAAAACCGATTATCCCCTAACGGTATGTTTCCCGGGGCTGGATTTAGAAGAGGGAGCGCAGATAGTTAAAGAGTACAAAAATATATACGACCGGGTTTTGTGGATTACAAATGTATCCAATATTCCCATAATCTATTCCCTTTTAAAAGACGATAAAAAGTTGCTTGACGGCTATGTTTACTTCCCTGTTGTGGGAGAGTATTTTACGGAAAATTACAGGGAATCCTTTGCAAAAAAATTCGGCCACAGGGAAGACGAGGAAGCGGCTCTCTGGACAGGTTACGGTTCTGCCGATACCGGGGATCTGGGAATGGAGTCTAAAAACACAATCAGGTTAAGAAAGTTTTTTATGAGAAATCCCGCATTGTGCAAAGAGGTTTTTAAAACGGACGATGTTCCGATGATTCTTGAAAAAAGCAGTGATGCTTATATAGAGATTATTGACGGAAACATTGTGGTTACCAAAGACCAGCTTATCCCCCTTGTAAGGTATGACACGAAGGATTCGGGAGGGTTGCTTGAAAAGGGAAAACTTAAAGGGAAAATCCCTGAAGGATTGTTCAATAAATTGCCTGAAACAATGCTTTATGTGTTCGGAAGGGTTTCGGACAGTGTGGTTTTTTACGGGACAAACCTTAAAATACCGGGGATAAATAACTTTTTGAATTCCCTTGACGGGAGTTTTAAATACAGCGGATTGTTTGAAATTGAGGAAAAGCAAATAGAAGGAATAACAATTTTTAACTTTACCGTATACACTTTTGACGGGGATAAATCAAAGGAAAAAGAATACAAAGATAAGATTATAGGGTTTCTGAAATCCTATTCAAGGGAGTTTAACGCAAAGTACGACAATTTGGTGAAATCTTCAAAAATAGAGTTAATCAATGTAAATGTTAAGCCTATTAGTGAAAAGCCTTCGGTAAAAAAGCACAAATTTATAAAGGGGTAAATATGTATTTCAATTACTTTGATTTTGAAAAACAGTTTGAGGTTTTAAAAGAGATTTTCCGAATTGCCAAAAAGAAATCGCCGTTTTACTCGGAGAGGTTTACAGGTGTTGAAGAGATAAACGATTACAATGATTGGCTAAATTTACCGTTTTTAACAAGAGAGGATATTTACAACAGGTCATTTCCTCATTCAACAGATATGCTTACCTGCGAATTGGAAAACCTTGTCATATTCTCTCTCCACCGGGGGGACAAGCGGGATTGCTCGTTTTGTGCCTGTTACTCACCGGGAATGGGATGTTTTTTCGGAAGTTCAGGCAAATGCTTTAAAAAATTTAGGGGTTAATAAGAAAGATATAGTCGCCAATCTGTTTGTAGCAGGGTATTTCTGGCCTTCTTTTTTAGGGGGGCATGAAATTATTAAAAAAATAGGCGCCGTTCACCTTCCCGTTTCTGCAATTACCGATATAGAAAAACTTATCTACTTCTTTGATTTATTCAAGCCGACGGTAATTTTAAGCGTTCCGTCCCTGTTGATTTACTTTGCGGATGAACTTTTAAAAAAGGGAAAGAAGTATCCCGAAGTCAGGCTTATACAGTTTGCGGGGGAGCACTTAAGTGAAAACGCCTCAAAAGTTGTAAAAAAAGCATTTCCTGATGCCGAAATAAAGGCGGCGGGCTACACAAGTGCGGATTGCGGGCTTATGGGTTATCAGTGCAACCATTGCGGGCCTATTGAATATCATGTTCCCACAGACTTCCAATTTATTGAAATTTACAATTTTGACGAAAACAGGCCGTGTAAAGAGGGAGAGTTAGGGGAGATTGTGGTAACAAATTTAAAAAGGACATCAATACCTATAATCAGGTATAGGTTAGGGGATTTAGGTTATTACAAAAAGAAAAAGTGCAGGTGCGGGGATAAAAACCCCGTTCTGGTTTTAAAGGGAAGGTCCGGAGAGGATTTTAAATTCGGTGGAAGTTATGTGGGAATGAACCAGATTGAAAAGTGTTTTTCCGATTTTGTCTCAAAAGACGGAATAAGCGCCAATTATCAGGTTGAAATAGATAACCTTGAAAACGGAAAGACGAGTTTTATCCTGAGAATTGAATCTTCAAATATTGAAGCAAGCAAAAAATACAAAAACGAGATCAAGGAAAACCTGTTTAAGGAAATTCCTTTATTTAAAGAGGGTGTTGATATTGACTTTATTGAGGTTTTTAAAGTGGAATTTATAAAATTGGGGGAACTGCCGAGAAACCCCGTAACAGGCAAGATAAAAAGGCTTATTGATAAAAGAGTGGGGAATTAAATTATGAAATGGATAGACAAACTTTTTGAAATTGAAAACGCTTTTTGCAATGACAGAGAGTGCAACGACATCTTTTTTAACGCAATGAAAGAGGCATTTTTCTTTCACTATGAAAACAACGATATTTACAGAAAGATATGCGATATGGAAAACTTTGACTTTAACAGCGTAGGCGGGGTTGACGAGTTGTATAAAATCCCTCACATAATTGTTGATGCATTTAAGTGGTATGACTTTTTATCCATAGATAGATCTCAGGTTGTTTCAACCCTTACCTCAAGCGGGACAAGCGGGCAGAAAAGCCATATCTCATGGGACGCAAAGTCAAAGGAGAGGCAGGGTTTAATGCGTGAAAAGATTATGGCAAGTTACGGCTATATCTCGGACAAAAAGGTAAATTACCTTATGTTTTCATATTCCCCAGAAGTTTCCGAAGGGAAGGGCGCCGCATATGCGCATATAATGTACTCGGGATTTGCGCCTCAAAATGAAAAGTTTTTTGCCATAGACGCCGACGAAAACGGGATGCCGAAATTCTTTTCAGATAAAGTGATTGAAAAATTAAAGGATTTTTCGGAAGAGAGTTTTCCTTTAAGGGTAATAGGCTTTCCCGCATTTATATACGAAACATTGCTTGAAATGGAAAGGCTCAGCCTTAAACTGGATTTCGGGGAACAAAGTTTGATTATAATCGGAGGAGGCTGGAAAACCGCTCAAAACAGGTCAATCCCCTTTGAGCAATTTGCCGAACTTACAAAAAAACACCTCGGAATTGACGGCTCAAGGATTGTAGACATATACGGCTTTGTGGAGCACGGCGTTCCCTATATGACCTGCAAAAACCACCGTTTCCATATTCCCGTATTTTCAAAGGTTTTTATAAGGAAGCCGGGTACCCTTGAGGTTTTAAAGGAAGGGGAAAGGGGGCTTATCCATGTCCTCACCCCTTACAACTATGCTCAGCCTACAATTTCTGTTTTGGCGACAGATTACGGGGTTTTACACTCAAATTGCACCTGCGGGATAACAGGGCAGTACCTTGAACTTAAAGGAAGGGCGGGAATGAAAAAGCACAAAGGGTGTGCAATAAGCGCATCGGAACTATTAAAGGCAAACAGGAGGTAATTGTGGAATTTTACATATTCGGTGAGTTAAGAAATCTTAATAAGTTAACCGCAAAAGATATGTCTCAAATAGTTGAAGAGGGGAAAAAGATTAAAAGGGAAATTGCAAAAATTAAGGTGGATAAAATCATTGACATTCTTGATAAGTGTTCAAAGGCATGGAGCGATAAAGATTACAAGTACAGAAAAATCGCATTGGAAGAGTTGCCTCACAGGATTAAGTTTAGCAGGGAGATGGTTGAAGAGGGGATAAAGACTCTTTGCTCACTTATGAGCAGAAGCGGGTTAACCGTTAGGTTGAACACTGATTTAGGGGATAAGAATTACCTGAACGATTGGGTATACAATAGAGATTTTAAAGGGTATATTAAGGCAATACCTCACGGGGTTATAGCACATGTTTCTGCCGGCAATGTGTTTGTAGGGGGGGTTGACAGCCTTATTCAGGGGATTTTGACAAAGAATGTGAATATTATGAAAATGGCGACGGCAGACCCTATATTTCCCGTTTTGTTTGCAAAGAGTTTGAAAGACTTTGACGACACCGGGATTTTACACAAAGCAATGGCTCTTGTTAACTGGAAGGGCGGAAGCGAAGATATTGAAAACATTTTAAAAAGGGAATGCGACGCAATAGTTGTTTACGGCGGTTCCGATACTGTTTACTCTTACAGAAAGAATCAAGGGCTTCACTGCAAGTTAATTGAATACGGCCCAAAGTATAGTTTCATAGTTGTTGAGAAAAAGGAAGCTGAAAAAAGGGGGGTAAAGGATGTTGCAAAACTCATTGCAAGGGATGCGATAATGTGGGAGCAGTCCGCATGCTCTTCTCCTCATGTGGTTTATGTTGAAACAAAAGAACTTGCAAAAACCTTTTTAACCGAGATAGGCAGGGCTTTTGATTACTGGGCTGAAAAAATACCGCAGGGTGATTTTTTTGACGACGAGGCAGTTGAAATAACAAGGGTAAGGGAAATGGCAAAGGTTGACAAGGCGCTTGGAAAAGGGGACTACTATTTTTCCAAAAACTCTTTAAGCACCGTGGTTTATCAGGAGTCAAAAGAGTTTACCGTTTCAAACCACAACAGGACTCTCTTTCTGAAATACCTTGACAGCCTTGATGAGATAGTCGGCATTGTTGAGCCTATGGGCAGGTTTATTCAAACCGTTTCCCTTATAACCGATAATAAAAACGCCAAAAAATTGGCTGACGAATTAAGTTTAATCGGGGCTGACAGGTTTGTTGACGCCGGGAAAATGGCTGTCAGGAAACACGGTACCCCTCACGACGGCACAAAGGGCTTATCCGAACTTATAAAATGGGTATCCCTTGCAAGGGAGAAGTTTGAAAGCGATTGGGATGTTTTCATTCCCTCTCACACTTACATAGAGGAAGATGACTACTTTGATTACCTTTCTCAGGAAAAAAGAGACAAACTGACGTTTAAAAGGGTTAAAAACATTGTGGAATATGCAAGGAAGCATTCCCCTCTTTTAAGGGAAAGGTATAAGGGTATTGAAATAAAATCCTTTGAAGATTTTTACAAACTCCCCTTAATGACGGGAAGCGATTACAAAAAATACCTTCCCCCAAACGGCGAGGGATTGCTGACAAGCGGAGTTAAAAGCGGGTATGTATTCTCAAGCGGAGGCACAACCGGTAAGCCTAAATCAGTGTTCAGGACTTTTGAAGAGCAATGGTTCAATGCCTTGAAATTAGGGAAAGGGCTTAAACTCTCTATTTTTAACGAGGGGGACATTGTGGCAAACCTATTGTTTGCTGGAAATATGTGGGCTTCCTTTGTTTCTTACAATATGGCTCTTGAATACACCGGGTGCAGGATTCTGCCTATTGCAGGAAACCACGGTATGGACGACATAATCAACAGCATGGTTCTTTTTAAGGCAAACGGGTTTATTACAATCCCGTCGGTGGCATTATCAATAGCGGAATATGTTGAAAGCAACAATATTGATTTAAAGATTGAAAAAGTTGTTACAGGCGGAGAGCACCTGTTTAAAGAGGCGAAAAAGTACCTTACAAAGGTTTTAGGGGTAAAGAAGTTTGCTTCAACAGGATATACCACAAACGACACCGGAGCGATAGGCTATCAATGCGAGCACATGGAAGGGGGCTTGCACCATATCCATGAGGATTTGCACTATGTTGAGATTATTGACGAAGAGGGAAACCCCTGCAAGCCGAACGAAATAGGAAGGATAATTGTAACTAATTTGCAAAGAAAACTTATGCCTACAATAAGGTATGAGGTCGGGGATTTAGGCAGGTGGATTGAAGGGGAGTGCAGGTGCGGAAGGAAAACAAGAGTAATGGAGTTGTTGGGAAGAAGCGACGATGTTTTAATTATAGGCGGCGGGAATATTCACCCTGAAGTGATTGCCGAGTCAGTGTATAATGTAGGCGGGTTAAGCAACCACTTTCAAATAATAGGGGAGATTTCTGACAAAAAAGACAGGTTGAGGGTTAAGGTTGAGGCAATGGGGGAAGATATTTCAAATATTAAGGAAAAGGAAGAAAAGTTAAAAGAGATAATTTACGAAAAGTCAAAGGAATTGAGGGCTATGTATGATGGCGGCTTAATCAACGATACGGTTGTTGAAATTGTAAAGCCGAATACTTTAGAGAGAAACCCGAAAACCGGTAAAATAAGGCTTGTAATTGATAATAGGAGTTAAAGCATGAACCTTGAATTTTTGGAAAAAGAGGATTTTTTTGTTATTAAAATCATTGACAGGTTGGATTCCCTGAATGCGAAAGATGTTAACGACGAGATTGCAAACAGGTTAAACTCTGTTAAAAAGGATGTTGTATTTGATTTCAGCGATTTGAATTACATAAGCAGTGCGGGGCTTCAGGTTTTAATCTCATGTGCAAAAAACAGGGAAGAAATCGGGAAGAAGGTGTTTATCTTCAATCCCAACGAAATGGTGGACAACATAATCAATGTAACGGGATTTTACTCTTTCTTGAAAAAGATTGAAAAAATTTAAAATGGTTGAGATTGATTTAACAAAGGCAAACCTTGAAGGCTCTTTGAAAATAGTTGAAGGGTTTTTAAGGGAAAATCCTGAAAACGAGGAAAGGAAATTCAAAGTTAAACTGGTTTTTGAAGAGATTATTACAAATATGTTTAAACACGGGAAAAAGCAGGGAACAACCTTTGTTAAGGTTGATTTCAAATTTGAAGGGGAAGACGCAATACTTACCTTTATTTATGACGGAGAGTACTTTGACCCGACTTTATACAGGGACAAAAGGGTGAACGAGCCTTTCAATGTAAACAAAAAGGAAGGGGGGCTCGGGCTTTTCCTTGTTAAACAGTTTTCCAGAGAATTTACTTATGAAAGGGAAGGGGATTTAAACAGGTTAAATGTTAAAGTTTAAAAGCATTAAGTCAAAACTTATTCTATACCTCTCAATTACTTTAATTCCTATCTTTGTTCTGCTTTTGTACTTCGGGAAAAATTACATCAGGGAAATTCTCTACAAAAGCACATTGTTTAATGCGAAAATCTCGGTAATAAAGGCGGCAAGGGAAATAGAAAACCTTACCTTTGATATTTCGGAAAAGCCTGAAGAGATAGCGGATATTATAGGCAACAATGTTGCGGGAGTAGAAAAAACCGAAGCCTTAATGAAAAAGTATGTAAAAGAAAACAGGTATATTTACGGTATGGCACTTGCCTTTTACCCCGAGTTTTCGCCGAATAAAACCTATTATTCAAGTTATTTTTACCTGAAAAACGGCGAATTGGTTTACAAGCAACTTGTACCCCCTTCTTACAATTACCTTAATTCCGATTGGTTTTCCCTTCCCTTAAAGTTAAACAAAAACCTGTGGAGCGAGCCTTACTTTGACAAAGGGGGCGGGGAATTGTGGATGAGCACATACAGTGCAATTATAAAAAACAATGAGGGAAAAGCCATAGGGATTGCCACCGCTGATGTAAGCATAGGTTTTTTAACAGGGATTGTTGAAAGGATAAGGATTTTAAAAACAGGAAGGGCTTTTCTCTTTTCAAAAGAGGGGAATATAATTGCGCCGACAATTAAATCTGTCAGTAAAAACAAAATTTATCAAGTCCTCAAAGGCTTAAACAAAAATAACCTTAAACAGATTGCGTCTCAAAGCATTACAAAAGAGGGGATATCAAAGGAATTGTTTTTCAAAAAAACAAAATACTTTGTTTACTATATGCCTGTAAAGGAAACAGGCTGGATAATAGGCATTATCTTCCCTGAAAAAGAGCTTTTTGCTCCCTTGAAAAGGATTGAATTTTACTCTGTTTTGTTAATCTTGGGAGTGTTTCTTTTGGTTTTGGGCATTATCACAATTATTTCAAGAAATGTAACAAAGGATATAAACAGTATAAAATCTGTGTCCCTGAAGATAGCAAAGGGCAATTTTGATGTGGAAATACCTCAAGACTTTATGTATGAGGCAAAAAGCATAGCGGAGGCTCTGAATACAATGCAGGTTTCACTAAAAAAATACATTGAAGAGGTAAAGGAAAAGGCAAAGCTGGAAAACGAATTGCTTCTTGCGCACAAAATTCAGAGTTCCTTTGTTCCGAACGAAACCGAGGTAGATATAAACGGCTTTTCATTCAAAGCAATAAGTTTGTGGGCAAAACAGGTAGGCGGCGATTTTTACGGGATAAACAAGATTGACGAAAGCAAAACACTATTCTATTTAGGGGATGTTTCGGGAAAGGGGATACCTGCCGTTTTGTATGTTGCAATGGTTAAGGGAATGGTTGAGGTTTTGATAAACCAGACGCATTCAATTGAGGAGATAGCCTCGCTTTTAAATAAATTTTTTGCAAATATTACAAAACACAACACCTTTGCCACAATGTTCATAGGGCTTATTGACAGAGAAGAAGGCAAGTTGCACTATGCCAATTTAGGGCATTTGCCTCCTGTTTTTATTAACGGATACAGGCTTTTTTCCCCTTTTTTAAGCGGAAACATTCCGATCGGGGTTTTCCCTGAATTTAACTTCAAAACAGAGACGGTTGACTTAAAATCCTTTAATCAACTTATAGTTTTCAGCGACGGTGTTTTAGACGCAAAGAATTCTGAAGGCAAAAACTTTGAGAATGAAAAACTTATTAAAACCCTTGAAAAGGCTTACACAAGTGAAAGTTTAATAGATTGCTTAATAGAAGAATTCAAAAATTTTACAGGAGACACCGATTTGTACGACGATACAACAATTTTAAGTATTGTCAGGAATTTTAATTAAAAACTTTCTTCATCATTGAGGCTGAATAATTGAAGATCTCTTTTGCAAAATCCTCATATACTTTTATCCTGTCAACATCTATCATTGTGTTTAAATACTCAAACCTGATCACATCTTTTCCGTCAAGAGCATAGGGGAGAACACCGCAGAAGAAAAACCCCAATTCTTCTATGGCGCTAATGTACTCGTCAAGTGGGCAATCCGTCATAGGAATATTTAAGAAAAACACATCAGCCTGAGTTGAAAGTTTTAACTGATAAAATGTGCTTTTAAAACTTTTCTTAAAATCAAAGCCAATCTTTGGAACATCAATTATCCCGAAACCCCATTGTGCTACATACTTAGCGTCTATTACGCTTTGCTGGAAAATCTTTATATCCTCGCATTCTTCGGTTTCAATTCCCATATTTTTGTAGATTTCTTCAATAATTTCTCTGTGCTTTTGGGGGATATAAAGGCTTCTCTTTTCAAAAACAAACGGCTTGTAATACATAAGGCAGGTTTCCCTTTCCGAAAGGGATTTAACCTCCATCTTCTTAAAATTAAACTCTCTCGGCACAAGACCGAAGGAAAGCCCGCACGGTTTTGCCTTAAACTTTACATTAACCACCTGAGAACTTACATGGCTTGTAACAGGCTGGGAAAATACCCCTTTAATCTTAAAGTCTTTTGCCGTTTCCTCAAGCCTTTGCCTCATTTTGTAAAGCAACTTCCTTCCCCTGTAATCAGGCTCAACAACAGCCTGCCCGAATTCGGCAATATGTTCCATATCGTACCTTTCAAGCCCGTAATGCCCTATAATCTTGTTGTACTTTTTGTCAATAGCCACCATTGAGATAACCTTGCCTTCCCGGTTCAGTTTTTCAACCCTTTCAGGGAAGTATAAATCCTCATTCGGATAGGTATATCCGTAGCACTTGTAAATCAATTGCGAAATTTGATATGCGTTTTCCCCGTTGAAAGGCTCTATTGAAATATCGTCAGACGGTTTTTCCTTTTCTTTTGAGAAAACAAGATGGTATTGAGTTATGTCTTTTTGAGGCCTTTGAAATACGATTTGAAGTTCCTTTCCCTCTTTCCCGTGATTTATCCACATAAGGTTTTTGCAGTGCATCTTTATAATGGAAAGGCTTGCCTTCTCTATTTCGCTGTTCTTTCTTTGGTATGAAAAAGGAAGCCCCTTATCTAAAAACGAAATGGTAAAAAAGTCTTCGTCTATTTTTCCCTGCATTGTTATGTCAAAATCTTCTTCCTCGTTATTCACCCTTAAAACATAGAGAAAAGCCTCTTCCCCTATTAGGTGAAAAATATTTTTAAATTCAGGCTTAAACCCGGCAAGAATTCCTGTTTCAGCGATAAATGACTGAATAATCCTGAGCGAGGAGAGGTTTGAAGGCACATTTAATTTAAAAATCATTAAATTTCTCCCGATTTTGAAATGGTTAACTTTAAAGCCTCTCTTAAACTAAAAGTTTGCGGGAAAATACACTTTATGCCGTGTTTTTCAACCTCTTTTGCGGTTATATTTCCTATTGCGCATACAACCCTTTCCCTTAAAAAGTCATAAGGATACTTTTTAGCAAAGCAATTGAAAGAGGAAGGGCTTAAAAAAATGTATGCGTTGTAGTCTTTTAACACTTTAAAATCGCCGCACACGGTTTTGTAGACAACAATCTTTTTAAAGTGAACCCCCTTTTTGTTGAAGTCTTCCTCAAGGTTTGTGTTTGACAGGTCTGAAGTGGGAAAGAGAATGCCTTTTATATGCTTGTACTTTTCGATAAACTCTTTGAAAAAGTGTTTTGACGAGAAATTCGTAGGAATAAAATCAGGTTTAAGGTTAAATTGCTTTAACTTTTCTGCCGTTTTCTTTCCTACGCAGGCTATTTTTAAATCTCTAATTTCCCCGGGATTTATTCTTTTAAAGAAAAAGTCAATTCCCCTTTTGCTTCCGAAAAAAATCCAGTCAAATGCCGAGAAATCGGACACTGTAAACCTTGTCTCAACAAACTTAATTGCTTCAAAACCGTCTATAACAATGTTGTCTTCAGTTAACTCAATCTTTTTTAAACCTTCAAGGCTGTCTTGTGAGCCGAAAACCGCTATACTTTTCATCTTTTTAATTTTATCAAATTGTTTTTTCAAAAAAGAATTTATATACTAAAATTATCAGATGATTTTAGGAGGTGGTTATGGACTGCATTTTTTGTAAAATCGCAAATAAAGAAATCCCGTCAGACATTGTTTTTGAAAACGATAAGGTTATTGCTTTCAGGGATATAAACCCTGTTGCCCCTGTTCACATTTTAGTTATCCCAAAAGAACACATTGAATCGGTACAGGCATTAGAGGGAGAGGATTACAACTTACTGCCTGAAATTTTCAAAGCAATAAAAGAGATTGCCGTCAAAGAAGGGATTGACAGATCAGGCTACAGGGTAATCTCAAACAGCGGGAAAGACGGGGGGCAGGAGGTTTTCCACCTTCACTTTCACATTTTAGGCGGAGAGAATATAGGAAAATTAAGGTGTAAATAATTTATGAAAAAAAAGAAAAACATAGTTGCAATAGTAGGCAGGCCTAATGTAGGGAAATCAACCCTTTTCAACAGGCTTGCAAGGAGAAGAAAAGCAATAGTAAACGATATGCCCGGTGTAACAAGGGACAGAATATACCACAAAATAAAACTTCCCGACGGCAAAATCGCCAACCTTGTTGACACGGGGGGGCTTGAGCCTACCACAGACGATTACATACTCTCTCAAATGAAAACCCAGACATTAAAAGGTGTTGAAGAGGCTGATGTAATTATTATGATGGTTGACGGTAGTGCAGGTTTAACCGCAATGGACGAAGAGGTTGCCGATGTTTTGAGGAAAAGCGGAAAGCCTGTAATAGTTGCCGTAAATAAGATTGATGTTAAAGGGGCAAAAGACAATTTAGTTGACTTTTACTCATTAGGCTTTGAAAATTACACTGCTATCTCTGCGGAGCACGGCAGCGGGGTGGATGAATTATTGGAATTGGTTTCAAACCACCTTGAAGACATTGAAGACCATGAGGAAGAAACTGAAGACGAGATAAAGATTTCAATAATAGGCAAGCCTAATGTGGGAAAATCCTCTCTTTTGAATAAGATAATCGGAGAAGACAGGGCGCTTGTCTCCGATGTTGCAGGCACAACAAGGGATTCAATAGACGTAATTTTCAAATACAACGGCAAAACATACAGGATTATTGACACTGCCGGAATAAGGAAAAAGAAAAAGGTAAAACACTTTGTTGAAAAGGTAAGTGTTCTGTTGGCGCAAAAGAATATTAAGAGAAGCGATGTTGTTTTAATGCTAATAGACTCAACCTCGGATACCACATTGCTTGACGCAAACATAGCGGGCTTTGCACACAACAACTACAAAAATGTGATAATTGTCTTTAACAAGTGGGACTTAATTGAAAAAGACACCGATACCGTAAAAAAATACGAAGAGGCACTAAAACAGAGAATGAAGTTTTTAGGCTATGCCCCTGTTGTTTTTATATCTGCAAAAACAGGGCAAAGGGTAAAAAGGTTGTTTAAGATTATTGAAGAGGTAATTGAGCAGGCGACAAAAGAGATAAAAACATCGGAGTTAAACAAGTTTCTGGAAGAGGTTGCTAAAAAACACAAAGCACCGCCTGTAAGAAAAAAACCTTTTAAAATGTATTACATAACCCAAACAGGTATTTTGCCTCAAACATTTACAATTTTTACAAATTCCCAATATTCCCCTCACTTTTCTTATGAAAGGTATATTGAAAATCAAATCAGGGAAAAATTCGGCTTAAAAAATGTCCCGATAAAATTGATTTTCACCAAAAAACCCAGCCGCAATTAAAAAGAGGTATGGGATAGGGGATAAGGGATAAGGGATAAGGGGGTAGAAGGGGTTTTATACCCTTTCAGAAAACATTCTATCTGTTTATTCAACCTCTTCCATAAGTTCAACTTTTTTAGATGAGGCTATAATTACAATCTTCTTTAATTGAGGAATGTATTCAGGTTGAACATATGACGGGTGAGTAAACTTTCTGGATGAGGCATACCTTTCTAACTGGCTGATTGCCTGATTGCGAATGTTTTCTATCTCTGAATTAGAGGTTTTGGATTGTGCGTCTTTGTGTTTTATGTATTTGACCTCTATAAGGTATTCGTATTTTGTTAACCTGGTTACAGGCCAGTTTTTGCGAAGGTAAATGTCAGCATAGCCTTTTCCTGTCTCGTATTCCCCCTCAACTATGTATAAAGGGGATAAAGAAAGGTAGGTTTTCAGAAACATTACAATCCCCTCTTCCCGCCAGATAAAGTCCCTTATGCTTGCCACTGCTTTGTAAAATTCATTAAAGAGAAACTCAAAG
>JALWHA010000287.1 GCA_027038695.1 Acidobacteriota bacterium | reverse complement strand
CCCTCATTAAAGGATTAAAGGAAGTATAAGGGTTTTGAAAAACAACCTGAATCTTTTTTCTATAATCTTTCAATTCTTTTCTATTTAAAGAATAAATGTTTTTTCCGTAAAATAAGATCTCTCCTTTATCAGGTTTGTATAACCTCAAGATCAACCTGCTAACCGTGGTTTTTCCGGAACCGGATTCGCCGACTATGGAAAAAAACTCACCTTTCTCTATATGAAATGAAACATCTTTAACCGCAATTATCTCCTTTTTCTTAAAAAAACCTTTTTTTAATTGAAAAGTTTTTCTGACGTTTCTTAACTCTAATACAGGTGGCATCTTACTTTCCTGCCTTTTACTTCTAATAATCGGGGGTATTTCTTTTCACATATATGCATTTTTTTTATACACCTGTCGCAAAAAGGGCACTTATCTTCTTCTTTTACCCTGTGGGGAACATTCCCCGGTATTGCTTCAAGGTATTCCTTTTTTTCCCTGGCAACCGCTATGCTTTTAAGGAGGCCCTCTGTATACGGGTGAAGAGGGTATTTAAAAACATCGTCAAAGTTGCCGTCTTCCATAATTGCGCCCGCATACATCACAATTACCCTATCAACAAGGTTTTTTAGCAATAAAAGGTTATGGGTAATAAAAATTAAAGAGAGTTTATTTTCGTCAACTATTGATTTGATAAGTTTCATAATTTTCTTCTGGGTTATAACGTCTAAAGCGGTAGTAGGTTCGTCAGCTATTATAATCTCAGGATTTAGCATCAATATCAAAGCAAGATATATTCTCTGAGCCATCCCCCCGCTTAACTGAAAGGGATATAAGTTAAAAACGTATTCGGGGTTATCAATTTTAACCATTTCAAAATACCTGACGGCAAGTTTTTTAGCCTCTCCCGGATTAGGTGCAATATTATGAGACAGAAGGGTTTCAACCACCTGATTACCTACGGTGAAAACCGGGTCAAACGCACTTTGAGGCTCTTGAAAAACATATCCTAATCCCCTTCCTCTTAATCTCCTTAATTCCTTTTTCGGCAAATCAAATATATTTTCCCCTTTGAATTCCACTTTGCCGCTTATTACTTTTCCTTCTCCGAGAATAATATTTAACAGAGAGAGAGACAAAACTGATTTACCGCAACCGGATTCTCCTACCAACCCTATCTTTTCACCTTTTTTAACCGAAAATGAGACTCCCCTTACGGCAATTGTTTGAGGATATACAACCTTTAAATCGGTTACTTTTAACAAACACATTAGAAAAGATACTCCTTATTATATTCTAATCCGAGATAATTGTAGGCTAATTCGGTAGCCACCCTTCCCCTTGAGGTTCTTTCAATAAATCCTATTTGAAGCAAATAGGGTTCATAAAGTTCTTCAATTGTGACCTTATCCTCTGATATTGAGGCCGACAGCGTACTCAGCCCCACCGGACCGCCTCCGTAATTTTCAATTATTGTTTTTAAAATTTTCCTATCAATTTCGTCTAATCCCTTTTTATCAATCTCAAGTTGGTCAAGTGCGTATCTTGCAATTTCAAAGTCCACCACTCCGTCTCCTTTAACTTCCGCAAAATCCCTGACTCTTCTAAGCAGCCTATTTGCTATCCTCGGCGTCCCTCTTGATCTTCTGGCAATTTCTAAAGCGCCTCCATCTTTAACTTTTATACCTAATATAGCCGCCGCTCTTTTGACAATAGCGACTAACTCGTCAACGGTATAGTAGTTCAACCTGTGAATTATCCCGAACCTATCCCTTAACGGAGCCGTTAAAAGTCCCGCCCTGGTGGTAGCGCCTATCAATGTGAAAGGATTTAGTTTAAACCTATAACTTCTTGCACCTGGACCGCTCCCGGTGACAAGGTCTAACTGAAAATCCTCCATTGCGGGGTATAAAATTTCTTCAATATTGGAGGAAAGCCTGTGAATTTCATCTATAAACAGAACGTCTTTAGGCTGCATCTTTGTTAAAATAGCGGCCAAATCACCCGCTTTCTCAATAACAGGACCGGAAGTTACTTTTATATTTGCACCTAATTCATTTGCAATAATGGTTGCAAGAGTTGTTTTACCTATCCCGGGAGGACCGTAAAACAAACAATGGTCAAGAGCCTCGTCCCTTTTTTTAGCTGCTTCTATAAAGATTTTCAGGTTATCTTTAATCTTTTCCTGACCGATGTACTCTTCAAGAGACTTAGGCCTGACAGATTTTTCAAATCCGTTTTCATCTTTTGTTTTTGCAAGGTTTCTAATTATATCCATAGGTATAAGTTTATTATAAATTCTCTAAAATTAATAGTAACCTAATAGTTTTTTTGCAATAACCTTACCTTCCTCAACCCCGGGCTGGTCAAAGGGGTTTATCCCGTAAAGATACCCGCATACAGCGGTTTGCATTTCAAACAAATATATCAACTCGCCCATTGTTTCATAATCAATATTCTCAATTTCGTAAAGTATAAGAGGTCTGCCTGATTTTTCAAGAGCCTGCATAGTACCTTCACATTCCGCATCTATTAATTTTGAAAAGGTTTTTCCGTTAAGGTACGAAAACCCATCAAACTCGCTAAAAGAATCCGGTATCAAAACATCTGTTTTATCTTTTATCTTAAAAAAAGCAAATAATTTATCATCAGGCCCCTCCCTGTACAACTGTACTTGAGAATGTTGGTCGGTAACCCCTTTGGCAAGCACTGCTGTTGCCCCTAAATTAACTTCATTACCTTTAGTATCAACCCTTTTACCTAAAGATTCTCCAAAAAGTTGCAAATACCATTCCCCGAAACGGTACAGTTTATCTGAATATATAAATAAAACTTTAATATTTTTCCCTTTGTTATAAAACAAATAATCAATTACCGCACCGGTTACCGCCATGCTGTTCCCGTGCCTTTTCGCATTTAAAGCACCTTTTAATAAAGATTCGGTATCTATCCCGCAGTATTCAAGAGGGAAGATTCCCACCGGGGTTAATACGGAAAACCTGCCGCCAACATTGTCAGGTACCCCCAAACTTAGAAGGCCGAGCTCGTCAGCAAGTTTTCTCAAGTTTCCCTTTACGGAATCGGTAGTTACAACTATCCTTTTCAACGCTTTTTCCCTGCCCAATTCTAATTCAAAGAGGTTAAAGAAAAATTTAAATAAAGAGATCGGTTCAACTGTAGAACCTGATTTTGATATAACGTTTATCACTGTTTTTTCGGGATTTATCCTTTTTGCCGTATGGTGAATAGTTTCAGGATCAACATTATCCATAATTATCAACTCTTTTGTTAAGCGGTCGGCAAAACAGTCTCTAACCATCTTTGCCCCTAAAGCCGAACCACCTATACCGAGCAGAAGCAAGGTATCAATGCCCTCAGGCAACCTTTCTATAACGGTTTTAACCTGTTTAATATACCTATCGGTTTCAGGAAGGTCCGTAAAACCGATGGCATCATCTTTCTCAATATCTTCGGCGAATTTCAATCCTTTTTCCAACAACAAATCAAATTGCTTATCCTCTATCAGGTTATTTATTTTTCTTAAATTTAAATTAATCTTCATTTTAACCCCCTTGCCTTTAAGCCAAAGAAAAAAACATTAAAAAAAATCATGGCTGTTATTTATTGATTTTATCACACAACTTCAATCAACAACAATGTAAAGGAATAAATATCTCTGTTAAAGCTTTCTACAAAATCCCTTCATTTGCATTTATCTGCCTCAAAGCCTCATAGGCAACTATGGCAACTGAATTTGACAGGTTTAAACTTCTTGTTTTGCCTATCATAGGTATTTTATATACCTCATTCTCAGGATTGAATACAATTTTTTCAGGCAAGCCCAATGTTTCTTTCCCGAAAACCAGAAAATCACCTCTTTCAAACTTCCCTTCCCAATATATCTTTTCAGCTTTTTTTGAAAAATAGAATATCCTTTGAGGATTATTCTTTTCAATAAAATGCACGAAATTCTCGTAAACATTTAATTTAAGATACTTCCAGTAGTCAAGGCCCGCCCTCTTCATATACCTGTCTTCAAGGGAAAATCCAAGAGGCCTAATTAAATGTAAGGTAGCGTCAAGCCCCACGCAAAGCCTGCCTATATTCCCGGTGTTTTGAGGTATTTCAGGCTCGTACAAAACAATGTTAAGCATTCAGTTTGCCTCCATAAGTTTTAAAAAGTTACAGGCATCGGAATCACCGTACTCGCCGCACAGTTTATTTAATACACTCTGGTCAAAGGGATTTACTTGAATTGCTTTCAAAAAATATTTTTCAGCCTTCTCCTTTTCTCCCGCATCAAATAACCTGTTAGCCTCTTCTTTATACCCTTGAATTGTACTTTCAATATTGTCAAACATACAATTTTCATCGTCAAGGAAATTAAAATCGTTCACTACATCGTTTAAATTTTTTGCCTCTGAGAAACGAGATATTTTGATTCCCTTCTTATTAAGCAAAAAACATATTAAATCTTTCGCATCTTCACTAAGACCGAATTTAGAAGAAAAATTTTTAAGCAACGTTAGACACATATGGTATTTTTCATTAGCAAGTGAAATAATCGCACCGTTAATTAAAAAAGGACACTCTTTGTTTTCAAAAGGATACACCATGTATGCCGAATTATACTCTCCTTTTAAAAGATAGCAACCTGCAATATTGTTTAAAAAAAGGTAATCTTGTTTTAACTCATTTCCTTTTTTAAACAAATCCATCGCATCGTCATAATCACCCTTATTTGCCTTTATGATTCCCTCATAGAGAAAATCTTTTTCCTTCTTCTTTTTAATCAATGAAAAATACTTTTCCGCAAGGCCAGATTCTCCGACATCATACAACCTGTAAAACATACTCCTTAAATAAAAATCATTTCCCTGAAACGAATCAACATACTTTCCCGCTAAAGAGGTATCCTTCTTTATGCAAAGTGAAAAAATGGCATCGGCAAAGTTTTTAAATTTTTCCATATCCAGTTTGCCTGTTAAGGGCCAATTAAAATTTTTATAATTCTTAAAGAAAGATTTCAGCCTATTATTCAATATATCCCGGAGACTCCCTTTAAAAACATACTCATCTTCAGGCCCGTTAATTTTGAAAACCTTTAAAATTAAGGTTAAATTATCCTCATCGCCTTTAAAATCACCTGTAATCATATAATTAGCATTCATTTTTTTTGCTATTACTATCTCGGTCGCAAGAGAGTAATTATCTTTCAAGGGGATATCCAGATTCTCAATCTTCCCGATTCTGTCACATATATTTTCATTAAAAAGCCACTCAATGTACACCTCAAAGCCATACCTCATATAATCAAGAGATTGTGACCCGTTATTTTTAAAGGGAAAAACACAATACTCTCCGCTAAAAACATTTAAAGAGAGAAAAAACAGTACTAAGACTATAGCCTTTTTCATACATTACTCTTTTTTGTTTCCGAAGATTATCTTTCCCGCGGAGCTCTGCAAGACATTTGTTATAAAAACGTCAACTTCTCTACCGATGCTGTCTTCCCCTCCGTTAATTACAACCATGGTACCGTCAACAAGGTAACCTACCGCCTGTCCTTCTTCCTTTCCTTTTTTGATAGGGGTAATCCTTATAATCTCTCCAGGTAAAGCCATAGGCTTTAAAGCATTGGCAAGATCGTTTATATTTAAAACAGATATATCATTTACGCTTGCAATCCTGTTTAAACTGTAGTCGTTTGTTACAACCTTTGCCTTAAATTTTCTTGCTAAAGCAATAAGTTTGTGGTCTATATCTTTCTCTTTAGCAAGATCTAATTCACATAAAACAAATTTAATATTTTTAAAGTTTCTCAACTTATCTACCAATTCTACAGCCATCTTTGCCCTTTGCTTTTTCAACTCCGAGCCTGTCTTATTGATCTTCTCAATCTGATGCAAGACAAACCTCGGAACCATAACCGTTCCGTCTAAAAAACCTGTTTCAATTACCTGATAAATTCTTCCATCCATTAAAGCGGAAGCGTCCAGAATCCTGACACAGCCACGGTATTCAGGTAAATCGTTGTCAAAAAACAAAAACCTTTCGCTACTGCCCAGCCTGATACCGACAATAAATGATAAAAATACTATAGCGGCCAAAATAAAAGGCAGGATTTCTTGAGGCACAAGCCCGAAAGATTTTAAGGAAAGCAACACAAACACAAATAGAAAAAATGAAATAACAGTAAAAAATACCGCTCCCGCTTTAAGGTTTGAAACGATAAAATCAATCAAAGCTGTTACCACGGTTAAAGTTAATAACAAAATCCAATCCTGTTTAAAAAAATAAAGAAAACTTAAGAGAATAAGGTAAGCAAAAATCCTGAAATACATCATAATAACCTCTCTGTTATAATAATCAAAAAAAACTTAAGTATCTTTATTATACAAAAAAAATAATAAAAATTACAAAGTTTTAAAAATTGAAACTTTAAAATAAATTTGACAGATTAATTTATTTGTCATCCTTTTTTGTTCATATACATAAGTGTATCGGCGCGCTTTAATACTTCGTCTATATGAGAGTTGCAGTTAAATCTTTCGATTCCCACCGCAACGGTTATCACAATTCCCTTTACTGAATTACGGATTGATTGCTGAAAATCCTTTATTCTGTCTGTCATTTCCTCTTCTGTGATACCAGGACAGACAATTAAAAACTCGTCCCCGCCTAACCTGAACAAACCGTCTTCCACCCTGAAAACATCTTTCATTTTCAAAGAAATGGCAATAAGACATTTATCCCCCACATTGTGACCCCAGCCATCATTTATTTTTTTGAATTTGTTTACGTCAATAAATGCCAAACAACCTTCATTACCTTTTATATTTTCAAAAAAACTCCTTAACACCCTTCTGTTTTTCAATCCCGTTAAAGGGTCTATATCAACAAGAGTTCTTAAACTCTCCTGATTTTTCTGAAGTTCAAGGTTTAATTCCCTGTACTCATTTAAAACTCTAATTATTACTCCTAAAAAAAACGTTAAAGCAAGAATAAATTCAGACACAGAATCAAAAAAAGAGATTCGACTCATATAAACCGGAATCGTCCTTTCAAAAAACCAGGAAAACAATACTGAAAAGTGATGTAAAAACATTACTCCGTGTATAAAAAAGCCTAATGCCACAACTTTACACTCAATATAGTTTACCCCCTTAAAACAAATAACAACGCCGGCAAACAGAAACATACAAACCAGGAAATACACAACAAATTGAATAATAACAGCAGAGAACAACAAGAAGATAATCCATAAAAGAAGGCCTGAGGAAAACAAAAACAAAGCAGGAATGTTTATTGCTTCGTTTCTTTTGGAGAATTGTACCGCGGAAATCAAAAGAACCACTCCGAACATTATCTTTAACACACCGTAAAGGGAATATAAAAAAATTTGTTGCGGAGAATCTGTATTTATAAAAAAATTTGATATTAACAGCACATTTGCCAAGGCAAATAAATTAAGGCTCCAGGCAACAGTCCAGGTAAAAAAGATCTTTTTCCTGGTAATAAACCATGAGAGGAAAAAGAGTAAAAACAAAGGAACATTTATCATAAGTTGTACAAATATAGACCATACCGATAAAGCAACGTCTATTGACGCAAATTTTCCCATACAAACTCCTTTAACATTAAATTTAAATGATTTTTTAAAAATATCAAATTTTTTAAGTGATTAAGAACACAAAACTTATAATTTTAATTTAAATAAATCAAA
>JALWHA010000286.1 GCA_027038695.1 Acidobacteriota bacterium | reverse complement strand
AAAAGCCCACCCCCAAAAAAATTGAAGAAGCCAGAAAAAAGGGGAATGTTCCTAAATCAAGAGAAGTTATTGGATTTGCTGGGCTTTTAATTGCAATAGTTGTGCTTTTATTTTATTTAAAGTATAAGGGATAAACTTTTGCCCGCCGAAACCCGGGTTTACGCTCATAATCAATATCCCGTCCAAAATAGGTAAGACATGTTCCAGCAGGCTGACCGGAGTAGCCGGGTTAATTGAAATTCCCGCTCTCACACCTCTGGATTTAATGTAATTTATCAACCTGTCGGCATGGTTCTCCGCCTCAAGATGGAAATAGATTATATACGGCTTTGACTCAGCAAAAGCATCTATATAAAAAGAAGGATTCTCAATCATAAGGTGAACGTCTAATTCAAGATCAGAAAATTGCTTTCTTATTGAATTACAAATTAAAGGGCCTACGGTTAAATTAGGGACAAAATGCCCGTCCATAACATCGATATGTACAAAACGCATCCCTTCTTTTTTTAAAACATTTAACTGCTCTCCTAGATTACAAAAATCAGCCGATAAAATTGAAGGTGCTATCTCTTTCATAAATTTTCCCTCATTACCACTTTTAAAGTTAGTATTTTGTCAGAAGGTAGAATATATCCCGGCAAGGGAAACTGCTCTTTAACAAACAGAATCCTTTTATCCCTTATCTGGTTTGCAAAAGTCTTAACAACATACTGGATATGCTCTTTTTTTAGTATTTTTTCAACCTCGGTTAATGGTTTATACCTTAGATCAGGGACTTTGAAATATTCAGGTTTTTTGCCTTTGCTTACAAGAAGCTTCACCTTATCGTTAAAAACCCCTGATACCCCGCTTTCAGGAGACTGAGCAATTACTATACCTTCCGGTTTATCACTGTATACACTTGCTATCCTGCTTACTTTTAATCCGTGAATATTTATCTTTTTAGAGGCTTCTTCTATTGTCAACCCCTCAACATCGGGAACATTTCCCCTTCTTGAGCCTTTGCTTATAAATACCTCTATCTTTCTACCCTTTTTTATCAACCTTCCAGGTTCGGGTATCTGAATGGCAATATTCCCTTTCTCAATATAATCGGAATAAACTTTCCTGGTTTTATTAACAGTTAAATAAAGATCGTTTTTTTTAAGTATTTTTACTGCTTCATCAACAGGTTTTGATATAACCGACGGGGTTTTAATCACCTCTCCTTTTACGTTTAAACGCAAGGTATACCAGAAACTCAAAAAAGATAGAATGCCGCCTATTGTTAGCACCAAAATATAGAAAAACAACTTTTTCATTACAGTGTAAAGTATAACAAAAAAGATTTTGAGAAAAAACCACTATCTTTTTTCCGCTAAATAAAGATAAGAAAAACTTTTGGAAGGAGTAACAACAAGGTTTTTAACATTTGAGGTAGTTATTACCACGTTCTCGGGATACCATAGAAATACATACGCAAAATCTTCTAATATATATGAATTTATTTGTCCGTAAACCTTTTTTCTTTCTTTACGGTTCTCAAGCATTGGGATTGACTCAATCAGCCTGTCCACCTCTTCATTTTTGTAAAATCCCCTGTTCCAGCCTTTGGGAGGAGTCATTTTTGAATAAAAAACCATCCTATAAATATCCGGGTCTGAAATCCCTATCCACCTTGCCGAATACATTTGAAACTTGCCTTTTGAAAGCAGATCAAAAAATGTACCGAAATCCATAGAAACAATATTAACCTTTATACCTATTTTTTTTAACCTGTCCTGAATATACACCGCCTTAAGCCTTGACAAAAAAGATGTTGTGGACAAATACTCTAAAACAAACCTGTATCCGTCTTTCCCAACTTTGTATCCGGCTCGGTCCAGTATCTCATTTGCCTGTTTAATAGAACAGGCACACTGCATACCTTCAAAATGGTAAAAATTCGGCGGTGGTACCATTGAAGAAGCCTTTAACGCATAACCGTAAAAAAGGTATTTGATAGCCATTTGCCTATTAATAGCCATACATATTGCATGCCTGACCCTTCTATCTGACAGGTATTTATCTTTAAAGTTAAACGCTATATACTCAACCGAATCACTCACTCCCCTGTAAATTTTGAAGTCTTTACTGCTAAACAGTTTCAAATTCTCATACGGAATAGAATCAAAAACTATATCAGCGGATTTATTCAAGATCCCAAATGTCCTTGTAGTCGTATCTTTAACGGTTTTTAAAAGTATAAACTTCTGTTTAGGTATCCCCTTAAAATAATTATTAAACCTTTTGAGAAGAATTTCTTTCCCCTTATCTTTTTTAACAATCAAATATGCCCCCGTACCTGAAATACCGTCTTTTCGACTTACCACGCCGAACGCACCGTCACAAAAGTTAACCGGGAAAGAAGGGTCCTTTTTATTTAAAATAAAGACTCCCGAATAATCATCAATTTTTATCATATCCTTAATCTCAAGGAAGGGTGCAGATTTTAGAGAACCTTGCTTGATAATGGTTCTTACGGTATAAAACACATCGTCAATCTTTAACTCTTCGCCATTGTGAAACAAAATACCCTTTTTTAATTTAAATTTAAACTCATCATTGCGGTTAAATTCATAATATTCAATCAAATCCGGATTCAGCTCCCCCTTTTTGCCTCTAACGAACAACCCGTTATAAACAAGTTGATAAACCCTTTGAGAAGAAAGGTCTATACCCATTCTCGGGTCAAAGGTTCTCGGATAGCCGTCCACAAGGATAACTAAAGTATCTTCAGGCAATTTTTGCTTATACCTGCAGGCACAAACGGTTAAGACAATTACAAAGAAAAAAAACAGCCTTCTCATACTTAAAATTATATCCTAATTTAGTTTTTTTTATTAGAATGAAAATATGATTATTGAAATAGGTTCCGATATGGTCTCAGTAAAAAGAATTAAAGAGGGATTAAAAAAATTCGGGGATAAATTCATAAAAAGAATACTCAGCGAAAGGGAAATAAAGGAATATAAGTCACGAAAAGATAAAGAAATTTTCCTTGCCTCAAGATTTGCCGCCAAAGAGGCCGTTTACAAAGCATACAATATCAGACCTTTCTCCTGGCACAGAATTGAAATTTTAAAAAACGGAGTAAAACCGTCTGTTTTTATTGACGGTAAGGAGAGAAAAGATATAAAAATTACAATTTCTCACGAAAAGGAATTTGCTATAGCATTCTGTATCTTCCTAAAATAAAAAAAGCCCGACACCTTAAGTACCGGGCTAAAAATTACAAAACAATATTATTCACTTACAACGTAAACCTTTGTTTCAACCACAACATCAGGGTGAAGTTTGATCTTTACTGGAAAAGTACCGAGTTCTTTAATCTGTTCAGTTAATTCAATCTTTTTCTTATCAATCTCCACCTTTTCTTTTGCAAGAGCGTCTGCAATATCCTGTGTAGTAACAGAGCCGAAAAGTTGATTATTCTCCCCGGCCTTCTTTGTAACCGTTATTGTAATCTTTTCAATAATATCTTTAACCGCTTCTGCAGCCTCAAGTTCTTTCTGATGTTTCAAAGCCCAATTCTTCTTTTCAAGTTCAATCTGTTTGATATTTCCCTGTGTCATCGGAACGGCAAGCCTTCTCGGTATAAGATAATTTCTCGCATATCCATCTTTAACCTTTACAACATCCCCCCTTTTGCCAAGTCCCTCAACATGTTCTCTCAATATAACTTCCATTGTATATCTCCTCCTTTATAGTTTCATAACCATGTCAAATTAAATTTTATACCAGAAAAGGGGGTAAAGGTCAAATTGAAAAAGGTTTATTCGAAATAAATTAACATATTTACTCTTTTATACTCTAAAAACACACAAAAAATGTTTAGCTCCCAGGAAAATTAACCGAAAGTTTCAGACAATCACTCTGGTCTTCGTCCAGCAAAAAAGAGTACTTCATCACAAAAAGCAGTTTAAATAGATCATTTTTTAATAGATTAAAATCTATTGAATAACTTGCAAAAATATCGTTCGGAAGAAACCTGTTACGACAGAAAAGATTTAACCTGTAAAAAAGACAGGGGAATTCTTTTTGAAATTCCCCTTCAAACGGATAATTTAATCTCAAACAGTAATAACGCTTTTCAATCTCAACCACTTTATCAATTATTTCTTGCCTGTCTTTCTTTAAATCTAATTTAAAAATATAAGCGTATGCACGGATATCGCTCTCTGTAACTACTGATGAACCGTAAGTAAAGACAACTTTATCTTCTAAATTTAACGAAAACACATTTAAAGACAAAACAGTAAAAAGGCTGAGAACAAAAAGCCATTTAAACATGCATTATATCTTCTTCCTTCTTCTTAGATATATCCTCAATCTCTTTAATGTACTTATCAGTAAGTTTTTGAATTTCGTCTTCAGCCCTTCTTTCGTCGTCTTCAGAAATCTCTTTATCTTTCATCATTTGTTTTACTTTATCCCTTGCGTCTCTTCTTATATTTCTTACGGCAACCCTGCACTGTTCAGCATATTCGTGCAATTTTTTAACCAGGACCTTCCTTCTCTCTTCTGTCAAAGGCGGCACCGGAACCATAATTTTTTTACCGTCGTTCGAAGGGTTAAGCCCTAAATCCGCCTCCCTGATCGCCTTTTCAATAGCCTGCATCGCACTCATATCGTAAGGAGTAACTACAATCAAGGTTGCATCGGGAGTTGACACGGTCGCAATCTGATTTAAAGGCATCTTTGTCCCGTAATAATCAACCTGTACCCCGTCAAGCAAAGAAGCACTTGCTTTCCCCGTTCTTAATGAAGAGATTTCATGCTTAAAAACCTCAATGGTTTTTTGCATGTGGCCTTCTGAATCTTTCAAAACATCCTTAATCATCGCTTCCTCCTTTTATTACTTTTGTACCTATATTTTCACCTTTAACAACCCTTAACAGGTTGCCTTCTTTTTTTATGTTAAAAACTATTATATCAAGAGAATTTTCCATACTCAAAGAAATCGCCGTTGAATCCATAACCTTTAATCCGTGTTTTAAAACAGTCATATAGTCCACTTCTTTTAAAAGTGCGGCATCTTTAACCTTTACCGGGTCTGCCGTGTAAACCCCATCAACCTTTGTGGCTTTGAGCAAAACTTGCGCGTTTATCTCTATTGCTCTCAAAGCGGCAGCAGTGTCTGTTGTAAAAAATGGATTGCCTGTTCCCGCACCGAATATGACAATCCTTCCCTTTTCAAGGTGCCTTACCGCTTTCCTTTTAATAAAAGGCTCCGCAACTTCCTTAACTTCAATAGCTGACATAACCCTTGTAGAAACACCTTCTTTTTCAATAGCATCCTGCAAAGATAGGCAGTTAATTAAAGTGGCAAGCATCCCCATATAATCGCCTGTAACCCTGTCAAGTCCCTGCCTGCTTCCAGATACTCCGCGAAAAATGTTTCCACCTCCAATAACAATTCCTATCTGCACTCCTGATCTATGAACCTCAACTATCTCTTTTGCAAGCCTTTTGGCAACTGCCGGGTCAATTCCGAAACCCTGGTTTCCTTCCAGAACCTCTCCACTCATCTTTAACAGTATTCTTTTATAAGCCGGATTATCCATGTATTCTCCTTTAAATAGTTTTCAGGTAAATTATACTATACGGTTAAAATTATAGGCAAAATAACAGGAAAAGCATTAAACCTTCTTTTAATATACTTCTTTAACGCAGAACGAATATGAGGCCTTGTGTACTCCCAATCTATACGCATAGAAGCCTCAAGGGAATAAAACCTTTCTTTTATTATCTCTTTCATCTCATTTATCTGCATCTCGTTTTCACTATCGGAAAGGAGGATAAAACCCCTCGTAATAACCTCAACATCTCCGATAAGTTCCGATGTCTTCCCGTCAATAACCATAGCCACTATAATTATCCCATCCTCTGCCATTCTTCTCCTGTCTTTTAATGCAATTTCCTCAACCTCGTCAAACCCGCTTCCCTCTATCAACCTTTTGCCTATCGGTATCTTCCCTATATACCTGACTCCCTGTCTGGAAAGCTCAATAACCTCGCCATCCTCAATTATTCGTATATCCTTTCGGTGCATACCCATTTCCCTCGCAAGAAGCATATGATGGTGAAGCTGTTTCATTGCGCCATGGACAGGGATAAAAAACTTAGGCTTAATCATTGAAAACACTATCTTTAACTCTTCCCTTGAGGCATGGCCGGAAACATGCACTTCCGATACCTCTTCGTAAAAAACCTCGGCGCCCTTTCTGTATAATGTGTTTATTATCTTCAAAACAGGCTTCTCGTTTCCCGGTATTGTTTTGGCCGAGATTATAACAGTGTCACCTTCCTCAACCTTTATCCTTTTATGTTCATTTCTCACAATCCTCGAAAGTGCGCTCATAGGCTCACCTTGAGACCCTGTAGTAATAATAATCAACCTCTGAGAAGGGATGTCTCGTAAATCCCTATCATTTATCAATACATCAGGCGGAATTTTCAAATAACCTAAATCCTTTGCAACATTAAACGCGTTAATAAGACTCCTTCCTACCAACGCCACCTTCCTGTTCAATTTCCTTGCAACGGTTAAAACCTGCTGAACCCTATGTATATGGGAAGAAAAACAAGCGATAATAACCTTTGATTCAGATTTTGAGATAATCTTTTCTAAGCTCTCCCCCACAACCTTTTCGGAAAGGGTGTATCCCTTTCTCTCAACATTTGTTGAATCGGCAAGCAACAGATCTACCCCCTTTTCACCCGCCTTAGCAAAACCGGCAAAATCAAAGTGCCTGTTATCAATAGGGGTTTTATCAATCTTAAAATCCCCCGTATGAAAAACATTTCCGAAAGGAGTCTCAACAAACAAAGCAAGGCTGTCAACGATACTGTGTGTAACCTGAATAAAATTTACCTTTATCTCGTTAAACCTTATGCTCTCTCCCGCATTGACGACATGCAGGTTAATTTCATGGTCAAACCTATGCTCTTCCAATTTCTTTTTTATAAAACCTATTGTAAGCTTTGTGCCGTAAATATCTATATCCCTGTCTAAATCCTGGCACAGAAAGGGAATTGCCCCTATGTGGTCTTCATGTGCATGGGTAATTACAATGGCCTTAATTAAGCCTTTTAATCCCTGTTCTTCAAGAAAACCGTAATCAGGTATTACAACGTCAATGCCCGGCTGATCAAAATCCGGAAACATCGCTCCCGCATCAATAATAATCGCCGCATCGTTTACCCTTACAAACATTGAATTCATACCGAATTCACCTAACCCACCTATAGGTATCAATTGCACCGTGTTTCTTTTATACGGTAAAATCTCCATAATCCCCTCTTTAAAAAAATTTTTTTCTATTTATTATACCATCTTAAAAAATGAAAACTTATAAATTTTGTTGCTATAAACAAAGTCAAGCCCCAGAGGCCTAATCTCCGGGGCCTGTGCCACATATTGATAAAATAGGCAGTGAGAAATTTCTATAAAGCAGAGTTGACATGAAACATTTTACATCAAAAATTCAAAAAAACTACAATGCGCAATTGACCTGCACTTTAAAAAAAGTTTTATCTATCTGTTAAACGAAAAGGTTATCCTTTTATTGAAGACAAGGAAATTTACCTGGCAATTGAAGTGGGTTCGCCAACCTTTCAAAACTGTAATATGTTAAAAACCACAGAAATGTTTGTTTATGTAGTAACCCCTTTGAAAAATGCCTACATCTCAAAGCCAATGAAAAAAAGGGTA
>JALWHA010000285.1 GCA_027038695.1 Acidobacteriota bacterium | reverse complement strand
ATATTAGGGTTTTAATGGTCGGGGCGAGAGGATTTGAACCTCCGACCTTTCGGTCCCGAACCGAACGCGCTGCCAGACTGCGCTACGCCCCGACAAAATGCGGCAAGGAAAATTTTACTTTTTTAACCCCATTTTTTCAAGAATTTTGTCAACCTTATCAACAACCTGTTTTTCCATAACAATGTCGTCAGGCCATTCACGGACAAAGCCCTCTGACTTCCACTTTTTGGTTGCGTCAATGCCTATCTTTGTACCTAACCTTTCAATGGGGGATGCATGGTCTAACACATCAAGTGGGCCGTCTGTGAAAAGTATATCCCTTTTCGGGTCAACATTGTTTCCAACCCTCCACATTACATCGTTAAGGTTGTGAACATCAACATCCTCGTCAACAACAATTATTATCTTTGTAAACATCATCTGCCCCAATCCCCAAACCGCATTCATTACCTTTTTTGCGTGTCCCGGGTATTCCTTTTTTATGGAGAGTATTGCAAAGTTGTGGAAAACGCCGAAGATAGGCAAATTCATATCAACAACCTCAGGCAACTGCACCTTTAAAAGGGGCAGGAATATCCTCTCTGTTGCCTTTCCCATATAGCAGTCTTCCTGAGGTGGCTTGCCAACAACTGTTGCTGGGTAAATAGGGTCTTTTCTCATTGTTATGCACTTTACATGAAAGGTGGGATAGTAATCAGCAAGAGAGTAATAGCCAGTGTGGTCTCCAAATGGGCCTTCTATTCTCACATCGTCAAGGTCAACATAGCCTTCAAGAACAATCTCAGCATTTGCTGGAACAACAAGGTCAACCGTTTTGCACTTTACAACAGGCAAACCTTTCTTTCTTAAAAATCCTGCAAAAAAGAGTTCGCTAATCATAGGGGGCAGGGGTGCGGTGGCAGAGTATGTCATTGCAGGGTCTCCACCCAAAGCAACGGCAACCTCAACCTTTCTGTTTCCCCTTCTTCCCTGCTCTCTCAAATTTTTTGCACCGTCGTGGTGTATGTGAATGTGCATCCCTGTTGTGTTTTTGTCGTAAACCTGCATTCTATACATTCCGCAGTTTATCTTTCCATCTGCCGATTTTGTGAAAACAAGGGGCAAAGTTATAAACCTTCCTGCATCTTTAGGCCATGTTTTTAAAACAGGCAACTTTTCAAGGTCAACATCCTCCCCTTCCAAAACAACTTCCTGACAGGGTGCCTTTTTAACAAATTGAGGCTTGTAATTTGCAATCTCGTTTAAGAGGGGGAGTTTTTTTAAAGAATCAAAGAATGTTGACTCAAGGGGGGGTATTAACTCTTTCAGCAAAGCGTCTATCCTCTTCCCAATCTCGTCAAGGCTTTCAACCCCCAAAGCAAGAGCCATTCTCTCCATTGAGCCAAAGAGGTTTGTGGCAACAGGGATATCATAGCCCTCAATATTCTCAAACAAAAGGCCAGGGCCGTGCATTTTTGAAACCCTGTCGGTAAACTGGGAAATCTCAAGTATAGGGGATAGTTTTTCCTTTACCCTTAACAATTCCCCCCTTTTTTCAAGTTCGGATATAAACCACCTTAAATCCCTTTTCATTCTCTATCCCTGAATTTACTTTTTGTTTGCCTTTTCCCAATCTGCAAGAAACCTTTCAATGCCTATGTCTGTTAATGGGTGCTTAATTAATTGATAAACAACCTTAGGCGGTATTGTGGCAATGTCTGCCCCAGCAAGGGCTGCGTCCCTTACATGAAGGGGGTTTCTGATTGAAGCGACTATTATCTCTGTTTGCAAACAGTAATTGTCAAAAATCTGCCTTATTTCAGGGATTATTGATATTCCGTCGTGAACAATGTCGTCAAGTCTTCCCACAAAGGGGGAAACATAGGTTGCACCTGATTTTGCAGCCAACAATGCCTGCATAGGGTTAAAAATTAAGGTTACATTTGTTTTTATGTTGTTTTCCGCACACCACTTAACTGCCTTTAACCCTTCGGCTGTCATGGGGATTTTAACAACAATGTTTTCATGCCACTTTGCTATCGCTCTTGCTTCCTTTATCATTCTCTCATAGTCAAGGGATATTACCTCTGCAGAAACAGGGCCGTTTACTATTTCGCATATTTCAAGAACAACCTCTTTAAAGTCCCTTCCCTCTTTAGCAACAAGGGACGGGTTTGTGGTCACCCCGTCGCATAACCCTATGTCGTTTATCTTTCTTATCTCCTCAACATTTGCGGTATCAATAAAGAATTTCATTCTTACCTCCGAAAATTTTGTATTTAATCTAAATCGTTTCTTGCTATTTTTGCGGCTCCGCTTACTATGTCGTTTCCGTTTAAGGCAAGAAGCCTCACACCTTGAGTATTCCTTCCTATTCTACTAATTCCCGAAACCTTTACCCTTATAGCCTTTCCTTCAATTGTCATTATTACAAGTTCGTCGTTGTCGTCAACAGTTAATACTTTGACAACCCTTCCTGTTTTGTCGGTTACCTTCATATTGATTATTCCGCTGCCGCCCCTTGACTGCAACCTGTAATCCTTTATTGAAGTCCTTTTGCCGTAGCCGAATTCGGATATTGTAAGGACATCGTTGTCGTCAGAAACAATGTCCATTGAAACAACCTTGTCTCCCTTTCTAAGGTTTATTCCCTTAACTCCGCTTGCTGACCTTCCCATCGGCCTTACATCTTTTTCGTGAAACTTTATTGACTTGCCGTTCTGGGTTGCTATAAACACATAATCGTCCCCGCCTGAAACCTTTGCTGAAATAAGGGTGTCTCCGTCTCTCAAGGTTATTGCTATTATTCCTGTTTTTCTCGGGTTGGAGAATGCGGCAACCTCGGTTCTTTTAACAAGCCCTTTTTCGGTTGCAAACACAATAAATTTATCTTCAACCTTCAGTTCTTTCAAAGAAACGTATGCGGCAACCCTTTCGTCCGATTCAAGGTTAAGAAGGTTTGCAATTGACCTTCCCCTTGCCCCTGTTCCGTATTCGGGGATGTCGTAAACCTTAAGCCAATAGCATTTTCCTTTTGTGCTGAAAATAAGGAGGGTTTGATGGGTGGAAGCTATGAAAACGTGTTCAATAAAATCCTCTTCTTTGGTGGAAGTTCCCCTTATTCCTTTTCCGCCTCTCCTCTGTTTCCTGTATGAGGTTATGGGGGTTCTTTTAATGTATCCTTCCCCGCTTACCGTAATCACAACATCTTCTTCCTGAATAAAGTCTTCAATGGAAAACTCCTGCTCGTCAGGAATAATTTGAGTCCTTCTCTCGTCTCCGTACCCCTCTTTTATCTCAAGCAATTCGTCTTTTATGATTTTGTAAACCCTCTTTTCGCTGCTTAAAATATCCTCAAGATCTGCAATCAATTTCAAAATATTTCTGTACTCTTCAAGTATCTTTTCCCTTTCAAGCCCGGTCAGCCTCTGCAGTTTCATATCTAATATCGCCTGAGCCTGTTTATCGGAAAAGTGAAATCTTTTAATGAGGTTTTCCTTTGCAAGCGCGGGGTTTTTGGATTTCTTGATTATTGAGATAACCTCGTCTATGTTTTCAATGGCAATCTTCAAGCCCTCTAAAATATGCGCCCTTTCCCTTGCCTTTCTCAACTCGTACTTTGTTCTGTTTATTACAACTTCTTTTCTGAAGGAAACAAACTCTTCAAGCAAACCTTTTAAATTCAAAACCTTAGGCTGAAGGTTTACAAGTGAGAGAAATATTATTGAAAAAGAACTCTGCAACTGTGTATGTTTGTAAAGGTGGTTAAGCACAACCTGGGGGATAACCCCTTTCTTTAACTCAATAACGACCCTTATTCCGTCCCTGTCCGATTCGTCCCTGATATCTGCAATGCCTTCTATCTGTTTATTCCTGACAAGGTCGGCTATCTTTGTTATTAAATTTGCCTTGTTTACCTGATAGGGTATTTCGGTAATGATTATCCTGTCTCTGTCCCCCTTTACCTTTTCAATGTTAACCTTTCCCCTTATTACAACCTTGCCCCTTCCTTCGTGGTAAGCCTTTTTAATTCCCGAAATTCCGTAAATTATTCCCCCTGTCGGGAAATCAGGGCCTTTTACATACTTCATTAACTCATCAATAGAGATTTCAGGGTTTTCAATTAAAGCGATTATTCCGTCTATAACCTCGTTTAAATTGTGAGGGGGTATGCTTGTTGCCATTCCTACCGCAATTCCCGAACTTCCGTTTACAAGAAGGTTGGGAATCCTTGCAGGCAAGACAACAGGCTCGTTTAATGAGCCGTCGTAGTTAGGCTGAAAAGGCACAGTTTCTTTTTCTATGTCCTTAAGCATCTCATGGGCAATTTTATCCATCCTGATTTCGGTGTAACGCATCGCGGCGGCTGAATCGCCGTCAACCGAACCGAAGTTGCCCTGGCCGTCAACAAGGGGATACCTTAATGAAAAATCCTGAGCCATTCTTACAATAGCGTCGTAAACCGCCGAGTCGCCGTGAGGGTGGTATTTACCTATAACATCACCGACAATCCTTGCAGACTTTTTATAGGGTTTGTTGTAATCGTTTTTCATATCGTACATTGAGTAGAGTATCCTTCTATGGACAGGCTTTAATCCGTCCCTTACGTCAGGGATAGCCCTGCCTACAATAACACTCATTGCATAATCAAGGTACGATTTTTTAACCTCTTCTTCTATTTCGATTCTTCTAATATCTTCCGGCATAATTTCCCTCTTTATACGTCAAGATTTTCTACGTCTAATGAATAGTCTTCAATAAACTTTCTTCTCGGTTCAACCTGGTCTCCCATAAGCTTTGAAAAAACCTCGTCAGCTTCAACCGCGTCATCAATTGTCACCCTTAAAAGAGTCCTTGAATCCGGGTTTAAGGTTGTTTCCCACAACTGCTCAGGGTTCATTTCACCTAAACCTTTGTACCTCTGTATTGTTATTCCCTTCTTTGATAGAGAATCAACGGTATCTATGAAATCAAAGAGGTTGTTAACCTTATCAACCTCTTCGTTATCTTTTAAAATCTTTATCTCTTTGTTAAAATATGCACTTAAATGCCTGTAAAGATTTAAAAGAACTATGTATTCGGGAAGGGAAATAAGTTTTTTATCCACTATATTTCCCGAAAAAGCCACATTATCAATAGAAACCACAAGGTAAAATGATTCTGTCTCCTCGTTAAAACCGACCTTACTCACATTGAAAAGGTTATCTTCAAGGAGTTGCTTTAAATTGTGGATATTTGCGGAATCCTTGAAGTAATCCCCATTTTGAACATTGTTCTCAAGGAGAAACATTATGAGGTTTTCCCTGTAGCCCCTTTTAAAGAGTTTTTGTAAAAAATACCTCATCTTTTTGGCATTTTTAATTATGTCAATCCATTTGGATTTTCTAACCCTTTCTTCCCCTTCAATCTTTATTGAGTATTTGTCAAAGAAGTTTGAAACAAGAAACTCATTTAACCGGTCTTCGTCTTTTAAGTAATTCTCTTTTCTGCCTGATTTTACCTTGTAAAGGGGAGGCTGTGCTATGTAGAGGTAGCCTTTTTCAACAACCTCTTTCATTTGCCTGAAAAAGAAGGTTAAAAGTAGGGTTCTTATATGTGCGCCGTCAACGTCTGCGTCCGTCATAATTATTATCTTATGATACCTGATTTTACTTACGTCAAAATCTTCCTTTCCTATTCCCGTTCCAAGTGCGGATATTATAAGTTTTATCTCCTGCGAAGATAATATCTTGTCAAACCTTGCCTTTTCTACGTTAAGTATCTTACCTTTTAAAGGTAAAATAGCCTGGGTTTTCCTGTCTCTTCCCTGCTTTGCGGAACCTCCCGCAGAATCACCCTCAACGAGAAACAACTCGGCTCTTGCCGGGTCTTTTTCCTGGCAATCGGCCAATTTCCCCGGAAGGTTTGAAGAATCAAGAGCCCCTTTTCTCCTTGTCAATTCCCTCGCTTTTCTTGCCGCTTCCCTTGCTCTTGCCGCATCAACAGCTTTCTGGATTATAGCTTTTGCAATAGAAGGGTTTTTATCAAAGTAATCCATTAAATATTCGTAAACAACCGAATCAACTACACTCTTAACCTCGGAAGATATAAGTTTATCCTTTGTCTGAGAAGAGAACTTCGGGTCGGGATGTTTTACCGAAATGACTGCAGTTAAACCCTCCCTTACATCGTCCCCGCTTAGCCTTATATTTTTTGCTTTGGGAAAGTTATTTTGATTAAGGTATTTGTTTATAGACCTTGTTAATGCTGTCCTGAAGCCTTCGAGGTGGGTTCCACCGTCTTTATTTTTGATGTTATTGGTAAAACAGTATAGGTTTTCTGAATAACTGTCATTCCACTGCATTGCTATTTCAACAATTGTCTCTCCCCTTGGAACCTCAAAATAAATAACCTTTTTATTTATAACATTCTTTGACCTATTTAAATGTTCAACAAAGGATTTTATCCCTCCGGAATAATGAAACTCCTTGCTCTGGCCGGTCCTTTCGTCTTGCAATTCTATTAACAAGCCTTTGTTTAAAAATGAAAGTTCCCTGAGTCTTTGAGCAAGAATGTCAAAGGAAAAATCTATATTGGTAAAAACCTCGGGATCCGGCCTGAATACTATCTTTGTGCCAGTACCTTTGGATTTCCCTACCACTTCAAGAGATGTTATCGGTTTACCCCTTGAATACTCCTGCCTGTAAAGTTTTCCGTCCCTTTTAATCTCAAGCTTTAAAAACTCGGATAAAGCATTAACAACGGAAACTCCAACGCCGTGCAAACCGCCGGAAACCTTGTAAGAGGAAGCGTCAAATTTACCTCCCGCGTGAAGAACCGTCATAATAATCTCAGCCGCCGGTTTCTTTTCTTCAGGGTGTATATCAACGGGGATTCCCCTTCCGTTATCCTCAACCGTCACGCTGTTATCTATATGGACTGTTACCTTTATTTTGTCACAATACCCCGCAAGGGCTTCGTCAACCGAGTTATCAACAACCTCAAAAACCATATGGTGAAGACCGGTTCCGTCGTCGGTATCTCCTATATACATTCCCGGTCTTTTTCTTACACCTTCTAACCCTTTTAAAACCTTAATACTTGATGCATCGTAACTTCCGTTATCAATTTTCTCTACATTTTCTTCAATATTCTCTTTTGCCATATATTCCCCTATAAACTAATGAGATTAAAATTAAATTTTGAATACCTTTTTTTATCAGTCGTCGTTAAAATAACCTGAAATTTATCAATAACCCTTTCCAAACAGTAGTTTAAATTTTTCAAATCTAATTCCGAATCAAAATCGTCAAGAAGAAGAATGGGTTTTTTGCAGGTTTTATCGGCAAAAATTATACCGATTGCCGACAAAACTTCAAAAAACATGTTTTTTTGTTGGCCGGAAGAATAAAAAAATCTCATATCTTTATTCTCTTTAAAAACAAAAAACCTGTCTCTATGGCAGCCGGTAAGTATCCTTTTTTCTTTCAATTCCCTTTCAAATATAGATTCATCTTTATCTTCGATAAAGTGCTCTTTATAAGATATTAAAATACCTTTTTTTAAAATTTTGTTAATTTTTTTTACAAAACTTCTTCTTTTTTCCCTTATAATTTTACTACGCTCCAATAGTATTAAGTTCCACGCATTTATGGTATCATTTTTCCCTTCTAAAGTCAATAAACGGCGTTTTTGCTTTAAAGCCTTAATATATTCACCGTAAACATTAAGATATCCCTTATCGTATAAACTTAAAATTATGTTAAAAAATTTATACAAAGTAACAA
>JALWHA010000284.1 GCA_027038695.1 Acidobacteriota bacterium | reverse complement strand
CCACAATATCTTTTGCAAAATAGACAGGCTCTTTTATCGGAGAGAGATAGATTTCTGGATGCTGGTAAAAATAGTGATAGAGAGAGGTTGTTCCACACTTTGGAGCACCAACTACAAAAAAATTCGGCAACTTTTTCATTTTTCACTTCCAATCAAGGCTTCTTCCGCTCCTTGTTTCATTTTGCTAATTTTATCTTTATAGTTTTAAAATTTGTTCTATTTTTCTCTTGTTTACCCAACCCTCCCTCTTAAAAAAACACTAATTAGAACAATACCATGTATAGAGTTTCTCAACACCTTCCTTTACTTCAACAGAATACTTCCAGCCTAAAGAATTCAACTTTGAAACATCAGTAACTTTTCTAAATGTACCGTCAGGCTTTGATGTATTGAAAACCAATTCTCCCTGAAAACCAATTATTTCTTTTATGAGATAAGCAAGTTCTCTTATTGAAAGGTCTTTCCCCGTCCCTATGTTTATATGGGTGTTTCTAATATCAAGTTCTGTGTATTTGAATTTTAAATTCTCTTTATTAATCTCAGGGTATTGCTGCCTTACAATATCTATAAAATCCACATTTTCCATTAAATAAACGCATGCGTCCGCCATATCTTCTGACCATAAAAACTCCCTCATAGGCTTCCCGCTTCCCCATATTTCCACACTCACTCCCTTACCCCTTCCCCCCACTTTTATTCCATACTTTTCCAAAATCTTTAAAATCTTATCTCTACTTGCACTGCCGTTTATTCCTTCTATGGGATTTTTATCTAAGTCTTTTTTTATACCTTCCCAATCTTCATTCTCCAATAGTTTTCCAAGGTGCATTTTTCTAATTAAAGCAGGCAGTACATGTGATTTCTCCAGATCAAAATTATCATTGTACCCGTAAAGATTGGTAGGCATGACAGATAAAAAGTTTGTGCCGTACTGTAAATTAAAACTTTCACACATCTTTATTCCGGCTATCTTCGCAACGGCATAAGGCTCATTGGTATACTCCAGGGGAGATGTTAAAAGATACTCTTCTTTAATCGGCTGAGGACACTCTTTCGGATAAATACAGGTGCTTCCAAGAAACATAAGTTTTTTTACTCCATATTTGTAAGCATTGTAAATCACATTGTTTTGTATCTGTAAATTTTGATAGATAAAGTCAGCCCTGTAAACATTGTTAGCCCATATCCCGCCAACCTTTGCAGCAGCGAGAAAAACATATTCAGGTTTTTGCTCCTTGAAAAAATCCTCAACCTCTTGCTGATCAGTCAGGTTTAATTTAAAAAAAGCAGGTTGTGCAAAGTGAGTAGCAAGAAGTGAGGAGTGAGTAGTAGGTAGCAAATGGTAGCTACCAGGAAAACGAGAGTAGTAATTTGAAACTATATTTGAATATCCCCTTTTTAAAAGCTTGCTAATTATTGCAGAACCAACTAAACCTGTACCGCCTGCAACAAAAATTTTCGCATTTTTTTCCACTGAATAACCCCCTATTACATACATTGCTTTAAACAATTAATTTTAGATAACTCATTTAATTCCTTTTCTCATTTAATACTGCTTCCTGGCAGTGTAAATTTAATTGTGTCACTCCTTTAAAGGACAGAGCTATAATAGCACCATGGAAAAAGAAAAACCCTTCAAAGGAAATCCCCCAACGGTAGATATAATTATCAACCAATTATCACAGGAATTCAAGAACACGCTAACAAAAACAATGCGGGAAGAGAAGAGCAGATATTTAGAGCAACATAATGAAACAAGAGCAAACGAATACTAAAAACGCTTTCCTAAAACAATTTTAGGAAAGGTAGAATAAAACATCCCAAGAACAAGAAACGGAGAGTTTAAAACAAGCATATTACCGGAGGGGAAAAAGTTTTGTTTATGCTTAAGCACCTTTTCTTGCAGGAGTACCAGCAAGGAAAACGGAAAAGGTTATAGAATACTTTGATATTTTTATTACACAACCAATTAGAACTGACACACAAACCTGACATTATTAAAACATGCAATTACATAGAAGTGAGCCACAAAAGTATAATTGACTTTTTGGTAAATTTTTAGTAATTTTGTAATGTTTGTGCTTTAAATATAAAGGTTTTACGAGGGTGTAAAAAAATTAAAAACAGAAAAAATGAAAAATGGGGGATTTGATGAAAAAATGGAGTGTTAGAAGACTTCTTTTTCTTTTTTGTGTTGTTTTTTATTTGATTAATTTTTCCTCTTATGCCGATATTTTAATTCCTGAGTGGGATATTCCTTACATAAATCAGGATATAAAGGTTGACGGGAAATTAAACGAGAGTGCATACAGGAAGGCTTTTAAGTATAATAATTTCTTCCAAACAGAGCCGGGATACAATATTAAACCCTCTGAAAAGACAGAGTTGTATATCTTTGTAAACAATAAAGGAATAGTTTTTGGCATTGTATGTCATGAGGTTAATAATAAAATTTCTTTACAAAAATACAGAAGGGATGAATTTATCACCAGGGACGGTGTTTCGTTTTCCA
>JALWHA010000283.1 GCA_027038695.1 Acidobacteriota bacterium | reverse complement strand
GAAGAGCAATCAACTGCTCCAAAGGTCTCATTCAAAGATTTTTATAAGGTAATCTATGATTCCTATAAACCAGTAAGCAAAGGCGGCTATTACGCAACAAAAGAGTTTTTTGAACATACCTCTATTGGAAAAATGAGTATAGGTGGTATTTATTATGAAGCAAAAACATATGGAACAATAGGACCAATAAAGGAAGATATTAAGATGTACCACGTATTAAAGGATTTTGATTCTGGCGGCTATGGCATTACAAAGTTGCTCAGGGAAAAGGGATGTATAACTAAAAAATGCGAGGTGAAGTATTCCTTTGACATTGCAGCCAATACTAATTATGGAGATATACTAATATATCTTAAAAATGGAAAAGGAGATGATGCTACAAAACTAGCTTGCTTTTCATATAGCTTACAATATGAAGGATCAAAGTCATTAAAAGGCCATACACATGTCTTTTTAGTGCCTGTTACTATGGATGTTCAAACAGATGAAGGAAAAAAGCAAACAAAGATGTATGTAATTATATTAGCAAACCCAGGAGGAAATGTCTTGCTTTATCCTGCGAAATACGACAGAAAGAAGGCCTCCTTTGATTACTCACACCTAAAAGCACTAAGAGGAGTAGGAGGTAGTTATGCAACTATGGCTATTGATGATTTATCTAATAACCCAAGAGCAAAAGGATATATCGGAATAATAAGCTGGAATTTTGTAGGAGGTATATATAATTCACATAATGTAAGCGAGATAAACGAAGTTTCTCCAGAAAATCTTGACACAAAAACCAATCCAACATTAGACGGCCTAAAGAGGATAAAACGTGCATTTGATCATTTTTATAAATTCAGTATAAATGCAGATGGTAACATCTCTGTTGATAATGATGGCTATACTGAGCTTAAACTTGAATGATGTTTATGAAGGTGTTTTGTTATGGTTGATACATTTAAATATAAATCTAATCCAACTAAACATGTAAAAGATATTTCTCCCCTAGAACAATTGGTCGGTAAAAAAGCAATAGATCAATATATCCAGAATCATGGAGGAACTACTGAACAATCTAAACAAGCACTTAGGCAAGAGCTAGAGGATGCAGCAAAGATCGTACTTGCATATGGAGATAGAGATGCTTTTTTTGAGGGTTGTACAACTGCTGAGCAAAAGCTTGAGAGGTTGAAATAGGTTGTAAACTTTTACAAAGCATACTCAATCCTCTGTTGAATCTGGGGATTTTGCAGGGAGATTTGCAGAGAGAATGGCTATCTGGTTTTTTGATAGATTAAGTTTCCCTTCCTTTAAGTGAATAAAGGTTTTTATCCTGCTTCGCCATTTTTCATGCCTTTTACAGGTTTTTTGCCATAACCTGAAGGTATAATCCTTAAAATGCTTTTTGGGCTTACTATTATTCTGCTTCAAAGGAAATTTGATTTGTACTGGCATTTTGTTTTAAAAATGGGGAAATCTGGATTTTATAAATTAGATTTTGTGGTAAGATTTATTATATGAATTTGAATTGGATTGATATAGTGGTTTTAACAATTGTTGTGTCTTCAGGCGTTTTCGCCTTTTTCAAAGGCTTTATAAGGGAAGCGCTTTCCATAATAGGCCTAATTGCGGCTACAATTCTTTCCTTTAAGTTTTACAGGCCTTTTAGCGTATACCTGAAATCCATTATTGCAGCAAAGCCTTTAAGGGAATTTATCACCTTTATCCTGCTTTTTTTTATTCTCCTTGCAATTGTAGCCTTTATCTCATACACGGCAAAAAAGATATTTCAAAAAGCGGGGCTAACCTTTTACGACAAACTGTTAGGGCTATTGTTCGGGGTGGTAAGGGGCATACTTATAGCCTATATTCTCATTATTATCATTGAAACAACAAAAATCGCACCTAAAGATTTGAAAAATTCAAAAACATACTATGCAGTCAAAAAGACAGCGTCAATCTTTTTAAACAAAGGAACAAAAATATACAAAGGGATAAAAGAATGAGAAAACAACTTGAACAGATTTTTGAAGAGTTAATTGAAAATGGCATAGGGCTTCAGGATTTTGTTAACCTTATGGAAAGCATATATATTGAAAAGGCGCTTGAAAAGAATAAATACAATATTGTTCAAACTGCAAGAAAACTGAAGGTTCACAGAAACACACTTTCAAATAAAATAAAAAAACTTGAAATAAAGGTAAATGGAAACAAGTAAGGTTTATATAGACAAAAAAATCGGGTTGGACAAGTGGCTTGTTCCCGAGTTTTTAGTAAAAGAGGAGTTGCCTTTAATTGAAGGTATGCCTCAAAAGGCATTTGCAATTGTTTTATCCCTTGAAAACGCATTAAAGTTAGGCAAAGATGTTTTTGAGACACATAGGATTATAGTTGATTGTTGCGAAACAGAGTGCCTGCTTAAAGATTTACGGGAAATTTGTTTTAAAAAACCTTTTTTCATTGTACTAAAAGAGAAAGAAAGAGACATTGAAAAGGTTTTTGAAATTAAGAAAATCCCCTTAAAACA
>JALWHA010000282.1 GCA_027038695.1 Acidobacteriota bacterium | reverse complement strand
TATTGTAACCTCGCCTTTATCCTTGCTTTTTCTTCTAATAGTTTTCTTTCTTCCTCAGGTGACAATCCCAGCCTGCCGTCAGGGTCAATCCTGTTCACCGGATTCCCCCTCACATACGAATACAGATTCCAACTCATTGGATCTAATTGGTCGTAGTCGTAGCCGGGGTCGGGGGAGAGGAAACGGCCATATCCCTGTGAATAATACCTTGCAAGCATATATGTGAGGCCTGACAAAGTGAACGGTGAATTGTGATAAGTGAAAAGATTTTTTATGTTTGAAATCATAGAAACATTACCCCTTTATGTCTATTCACTGCTCACTTTCTCACTGTTCACTGCATTTTATTGTAATGGTTATTTTACCCTTTTGCAATGTCTCAAGTTTTAAGGTGAGGGTTGAAAAATTACCCTTTCTTATCTCCTCAATTTGCAAAAATCAAATAAAACAAAAATGCAGGCCTATGAAGGCCCGCGGGAAAACAATATTCAAATATATTTACTTCTTAATTTTAATAAATTTTGCATTGTTCATAAATTCTTGAAGCGTGTCAAAGTCTTCAAAAGAAATCATTAGTTTTAAATCAGGGATTATTATTGAAAAAATATCCCCTTCTTTAAAATCAGGGGATAAAAACATAGCCAAATCAACATCATAATTGCGCCATTTCTTTTTGTAAACAAAGCAGTTTTTCTTGGAAAACCATTCTTTTTTCTTTTTTTCATAATCAATATTGCTTAAATCAGAGATTAAAAGAGGGATATTTTTACAAAATCCCTTGTAAATGAGTCCTTTGTTTATCATACCATTGTTCATTTTTTCTTCTGTTTTTCTGAAAAAGAATTTTGAAGGAAGGATTATTTGAACATTTCCAACTTCAATTTTAGTTGAATAAATTAACCTATAAAAATACGGATAATAAACCAACGGGAAACAAAGGAAAACTAACACAATTGTAATAATTCTCCAGTAATAGCAACATTTTTTATAATCTTTTTTGCTTTTCTTTTTTTCAGTACTCAATTTTTCCTCCTCTTATTTTTTTATTCTTCAATATCTAAATCAGTCGGATCTTGTTCTTTTCGGCGTTTAGATTCATCTTTTTCTTGTGATTTTTTTTCATCTCCTTGAAAAAAATCTTTAACTTTATCAACAACCATCTTCCATACTCCTGGTGCTTTTTTTAATAATTTTGCACTATTGGCAACCTTCGCAGCCGCTTCTCCTTCTTCTGTCGCACTTGGAGGTACACCTGGTAAACCGCCTGCTGAATTCATAAATTCTATACCTTTATTTTTAAGTTCTCCTGCAAATTCTGCAAAATCTTTGTGTACTTGCTCTGCATCTTTTCCAGCACTCCTATTATTCTCATCTTGATTCTCAATTGAGTCCTTTGAATAAGTTTTGGCAATTTTTTGTGTGATTGCTTTACCTTTATCGGCCATTCCAGCAAACTCCATAAATGCAACTGTAACACTCGTAACAGTAACCGCAGCAAGAGCAACCTCTATAACACTAAACTTTCCGTCTTTCTCTACACGGTTAACAGGGTTGTCAAGGCAGTAGATGTATTTGTTCCAGTATAAGGGGTTGGTCATCAATGTTTCAAGTTGCGCAAGTTTTTCAGGATCGTTTGTTTGCGAACTTAACGAGTTGATTTTACCAAGCAAATCAAAGGTGTCAGGACTGATAAAAGTGCCATATCCCTGTGAATAATACCTTGCAAGCATGTAGGTTAAATCGGTTTCGTAGTCTTTTTCGTGGCCTGTGTAGGTGATGGTGTTGAGTACCTCATCTTTGTCATTTTCGTATGGTGCGGTGAGTTCTTCTCCGTAGGCAAGAGTGTCTGTGGTGTGTAAGATTTCACCGTTTTCGTTGGTGATGTATCTGGTGGTTCCTAAGTGATCATGGTGGTAAAAGGTTAAATTAAATGGCATTTGAATTAAATTGATTTTTGTTTCGGTTAGTGCTGTTGTGGCTGTGTTGGTTTGATAGATTTCTATTTTGTATTCTCCTTCGGGAAGTTGTGGCTTTTGTGTGGGTTTCTGTGTGTTTCCTGTCAGGTAGTATTCAGGAAATGTGATTGTGATTTTGTTGTTGTCGTAATCTGACAAAGTGAACTGTGAATTGTGATAAGTGAAAATATTTTTTTTATTTAAAATCATACAATTACCTTCCTTTCCTGTCTACTCACTGTTCACTTTCTCACTGTTCACTATTTTTTTATTTTACCACCCTGCAAAAATCACTTAAAACAAAAATGCAGGCCATTAAAGGCCTGCGAGGGTTTATTCTTTTGTTGCCCTTAATCATTTTTGTAGTAGTGGCTCCAGAAATAATCATCGTATATATTTCTCTCTTTAGCAAATTTTTCAAAATCTGTACCCAATTTCCTTAAAAGTTCATCTGCCAATGTAATAATTTTAGATTCAATTTCCAGATGCTTTCCTCTTTTAAGTGAATGTTCTACTATTTCAAATATTAGTTCACGGGAAATTGACAATTCAGTGGGTTTAAACATGGTATAAATGC
>JALWHA010000281.1 GCA_027038695.1 Acidobacteriota bacterium | reverse complement strand
GGTTGGTAAATTCTATAATTCCCCTTAAATAAACCCTGTTTCCAACAAAGGTATTCCTTACTGCATCCGCCTTTTTAATCAATAAATCAAAATCTTCGCCTGAAAGTGTCAAATACTCTTCTATCTCTTTTTGTGAAACATTTCCCATAATCAAAAACCCACAAAAAAACCGCCTGAAAACAGGCGGCTTTATTTAAAAAATTTTTTACTCTGCTGGTGCTTCAGTATTATCTCCACCTTCTCCGGTGGTATCAGCGCCCTCTGCAGCAGCCTCGTTAGCCTGCTCCTGTGCAACCAACTCCTGATACTGCTCCTCTGTTAAAAAGTTTCCATCTTTAATATAGTATTTTGGATACTTAAGACCCCATTTTCCGGGAGCAGCATGCCCAATAAAAAGATAACCGTCTTTCTTTGAATACCCCTCATACTTCTGACCGAATTTATCCTTTAAAGGGATGTAATCAATCAAACCCTCTTTTATCAAAACATTGTTGGGGCTTGCAATCTCATCCCAGCTTGAATACTCTGGATAATAACCGTGGTCAAGGTTATACTGGTCAAAAGCCTCTGCAACCTTTTTCAACTGCTGCCTTGAAGCAATCCACCTTGCTTTGTTAACACTGTTTAAGTACTTTGGAACCGCAATAGAACCGATTAAAAGGATAATTGTAATAGCAATGAGCATCTCTAAAAGTGAAAAACCCTTATTCTTCATTATTCACCTCTTACAAGTATTTTCATTCCATAATAACTATATAATAGCAAAAAGGTATATTCAAGCAAAAAAGCAGTATTACACCCCTTGAAATTTTGCACAAAAATAATAAATTAATCAGAAGAGAAAAAAAGAAAAGAGATTAGTGTAAATTTTTTATTGACTTTTTAAAAAGGGTATATTATTATCTCTTCCTGTCAGCGATATACGCTGTTCTTTGAAAAGTTTGACCCCGTAGCTCAGCAGGTAGAGCATCTGCCTTTTAAGCAGAGGGTCGCTGGTTCGAGACCAGCCGGGGTCACCATTTCTTATGCGTCCCCATCGTCTAGCCCGGCCTAGGACACCGCCCTTTCACGGCGGCGACAGGGGTTCAAATCCCCTTGGGGACGCCATTTTTTTATCCCCACAAAAAATTTAAACAACCCAGCAATTAATTCTAAAAATATCACAATCTTTTTCCGGTAACCCAATTAACAAATATCGTTGCTTCATAGGTGTTTTACAAAAGTTCCTGCAAACTTCCAGAATATCAATACGACCTGAATTATCTCCAGAAATACAAACTTTGCCTATCTCTCCTCTTATCTTTCTGTTCAAATAGATAAAAAGCCTGAAATCACAATTACAATAAACCAATTTCATAAAGTCTTCGGCAATATCTGCTTCGTATTCCCCAAATTCACTCTCACAGGCAAGGATTAACCTTCTAATTGTCCTTATTTCTTCCCATTTAACCCGAATTTTATCCTTGTCAACTCTTTGAGAGGGATTTGGGCTTCCTTCCATCCATACTAAATCGTAAACCCATTCGTCCCGAATATTGCCACCTAATTGAAAGGGGGGAACAAGAAAACCTAAATTCCTTCCCAATTGTTTTAAATTCCCCAATATCAAATCTGTCCATTTATCAGATTTGGAACATTGGTTTAACCTTGTTTCAATTACATTTTTCACAAGCAATTCCTCATATTGCATTAATCCATAAAAATCCAGAGAGTTTACATCAGAAACAACCCCTTCATAAGCAAAAATTTCTATCATATTTCCCCCTTTAATTGCAACTTACTTTAACAATACCATGCCTTTCTTGTCCACGGCAAGCCTGCTTTACCCCCTTTAGGTTTTGCAAGCAATGTCTGGTACAAGCCTATTTTATTTACTGAAAATTGATACGAACTTGCAGCAAGGTATAAACGCCACACTCTGTACCTTTCAACACCTGCCTCTTTAATTGCCTTATCTGCAAACTCTTCAAGGTTTTTCACCCATAGTGCCGTTGTTCTTGCGTAATGCTCTCTTAACTCCTCAACATCCCTTATTTCAAACCCCGCTTCTTCGGAAAATTCTGAAATTAAAGATATAGGCAACAACTCTCCGTCAGGGAAAACATACCTTTGTATGAATGGAGACCTTGGCTTGCCGAAGTCTTTTTTGTTTATTGTTATGCCGTGGTTTAAAAACAAGCCCCCTTCTTTTAAAAGGTTGTATGCGTGCTTCATATAAATCGGGTAATTCTTCTCACCAACATGCTCAAACATTCCAACACTCACTATCTTGTCAAACTTTTCGTTTTCGTCTAAATCCCTGTAATCCCTGAATTCCATTTTGCACCTGTCTTCAAGCCCTTCCCTTTTAATCCACTCATTGGCATACTCATACTGGTTTTTGCTTAAAGTAATCCCTTTTGCGTAAACACCGTAATTCTTTGCAGCATAGATTATCAATCCACCCCAGCCTGCGCCTATGTCAAGCAGTCTTTCCCCCTCTTTTAAATAGAGTTTTTTGCATATGTAATCCATCTTTTGAACCTGTGCAAGG
>JALWHA010000280.1 GCA_027038695.1 Acidobacteriota bacterium | reverse complement strand
ATTATGAACCTACAATGGTTTATAGAGGATTAACTTTTGAGCAGGTTTCTTACATAAAAGAACATTCAGAGCAATTTAGAGGCGTAAAAATAAATACCGACTCCGTAAGAGTTTATAAACACGGCAAATCTCTTAGTCATGTGATAGGATACATGGGGGAAGTTACCGAAAAAGATTTAAAAAAGAATAAGGGCTACAGAGGCGGAGATTTAATAGGTAAAAGTGGCGTAGAAAAATATTACGAAGATGTTTTGAGAGGAATTGACGGTGCAATGCAAGTTGAGGTCGATAGTTTCGGAACTGTTACCGAAGTTATTTCGAAAAAATCGCCGATTAAAGGTAAGGATTTAATTTTATCCATAGATTCGAGGTTGCAGGAATTTTCCGCTAAATTGCTTAAAAATAAAAAAGGCAGTGTCACTATTTTGACAGTAGATAATGCTGAAGCACTTTGCTTATATTCTTCTCCTGATTATGATTTAAATCTTTTTGTTCCTTATATTTCTTCGGAAAATTGGAAAAAATTGGTAACCGATAAAAACAAACCTTTGATGAACAGGGCATTAGAAGGTGCATATCCGCCGGGTTCAATTTTTAAAATTTTAATGAGTACAATGGCTCTAAAAGAAGGAGTTGTAAGTCCCAGCACTAAATTTACTTGTAACGGTGAATTAAAGTACGGTCATTTTGCATACAAATGTTGGAAAAAAGGCGGACACGGGGAAACCGATTTAAATAAGGCTATTTCAGAATCTTGTGATGTTTATTTTTATAATGTGGGATTAAAGCTCGGCATTGACACCATAAGTAAATATGCGGAAATTTTTGGTTTGGGACATAAAACCGGAATTGATTTGCCGAATGAAAAAAGTGGTTTCTTTCCGAACAGGAAATGGAAAAAAAGAGTTAAAAAAACAATTTGGTATCCGGGTGAAACTATAATTACATCTATCGGACAGGGTTACATGTCTACAACTCCGTTGCAAATTGCAGTTATGCTTAGCGGAATATTTAACGGTGGTGATGTTTACAAACCTCGTGCTGTTAAATATATTGGTGACGATTTATTGAAACCTGAGAAAAATGCTTCTTTTAAAATTCCTTTATGGGTAAGAAAAAAAGTTTTGCACGGAATGTTTGATGTGGTTTACGGAAAACATCCTACCGGGTTTAGAGCTAAGGTTGACAGTGTGAAAATCGTAGGTAAAACCGGGACAGCCCAAGTGGTAAGTTTAAAAAAGACAAAACATTTTGATAAGGATAAAATTCCTGAAAAATACAGAGACCATGCTTGGTTTGCCGCACTTTTTCCTGCCGATAATCCGAAATATGTTGTTGTAGTAATGGTAGAACACGGCAGTTCCGGCAGTAGAGGTGCTGCACCTATTGCAGGAGCTATAATTAATAAAATGGTAGATTTAGGTTATGCAAATTAAAATTATTAGTAAAAAGCATTTTAAATATTTTGATATACCTTTGTTATTAATTATATTGGTATTGTTAAGTGTAAGTGTTGTTATGATTTACAGTGCATCATATAATCCTTTGTCAAATACATTTAAAACTTTTTATGTAAAACAAGTATATTGGGCATTAATAGGACTATGTGCTTTTATGTTTTTTTCAATCTTAAATTATAAGAAGCTTATTATGTTTGCATACGTTTTCTATATTCTCGGAATTATTATGTTGGTTATTGTTTTAATAAAAGGTCATATAGGTATGGGTGCACAAAGATGGATTTCAGTCGGAGGTTTTAAATTTCAGCCTTCCGAGTTTTATAAAATTATATGGTGTTTGGTATTGGCAAGAATTTTTAGAGATTTCAGTGAATATAGATACGGATTTGTCATGATACTGAAGAAATCTTTGTTTTTATTTCCGCCTTTTATTTTAGTATTTTTACAACCGGATTTAGGAACGGCATTAATTTTTCTTGCTGTTTGGGGTATGGTTCTTTTGTTCAGAGGAATTAAAAAAAGTACTTTTTTTACCGGACTATGCATTGTTATTGTTATAATTCCTATTCTTTGGTCTCATATGAAAGATTATCAAAAGAAGCGCGTAATTACATTTTTAAATCCCGAAAAGGATCCATTTGGTGCAGGTTATCATGTTATTCAATCAAAAATAGCTATAGGTTCAGGTGGATTAAGCGGTAAAGGGTTTTTGCACGGGACACAATCTCATTTAAATTTTTTACCTGAAAGGCATACGGATTTTATTTTTTCTTTAATTAACGAAGAATTAGGTTTGGTAGGTGGAGCATTAATAATATTACTTTTCGGTATGTTGATTTACAGAGTATTATCTATAAGCAATACTCTAAAAGAGCCTACCGCAAAGATTTTATGTGTTTCTGTTGTTTCTTTTATATTTTTTCAATTTTTTGTAAATGCTGCAATGGTTTTAGGTTTAATGCCCGTGGTAGGAATTCCTATGCCTTTTATGAGTTACGGAGGTTCATCGCTTTTGACAATTATGTCTATGCTTGGAATGGTTAATTCCGCTTCCATGAGGCGTTATGATAATATTG
>JALWHA010000279.1 GCA_027038695.1 Acidobacteriota bacterium | reverse complement strand
GAAAAGAATATTTGTGTGGAGGATGAACATGAAATTTTTTAAATCTTTTTTTTTACAGATTATAATAGTTTTATTTTCTTTTAATGCATTTTGTTTAAACACAAATAGCATCTGTAAATCAAGTGTTAATCTTCCTGTAACAAGGATTAAAGACAATAAACTTAATCCTCCCCAAAAAGGTACTTTCTCTTTTAGAAAACAAACATATTTTATTGAAAACAAAGGACAAATAAAGGACAACTCAATTCTTTACTACTCTTATGTTAAAGGCGGGATTGTTTACTTTAAAAAAGGCGCTTTCGGATATATTCTCAATAAGGGAGACAAAACTCACAGATGTGAAGTAGTGGTGAAAGGCAATCTGCAGGTTTTAGATAAGTGCAAAACCGTGTTAAACTTTTATTACCCGGGGATTAAGGCAGAGCATGTTAATAGTTACAAAAAGATTGTACTTACAAGCAGAGACCACAGTATCGTCTTTTTCAAAAAAAACGGTAACCTTGAATACGATATTCACACGGAAAATCTAAAAAAGGTTAAATTCAAATATCGCACTTTCGGGGGAAAATTATTAAAAGAAAAAGAGAAACTTGTTATCAAATGGGGAAATACAAAAATTGAGGAATATATTCCGAAATCATACCTTTTCAACGGAAAAACTACTAAAGTCAGTTATTTTGTAAAAGGTAATACCGTAAATTTTAAAGGAGAGAGCAAGGTAATTGTTGACCCCACTACCTATATCGGAGGAGAACAAGACGATATAATTTACAAACTTGTTAAGAACGGTTCAGATTTCTGGTTTACGGGGTCCACATTTTCTTCAAACTTTCCAAATTTAGACAGTTCAGGAAATACGGGAAACGGAGATATTGTTTTAGGCTGCTTTGAAAACTCACCTACAAACAACTTGAAATTTTTAACAATAATAGGAGGAAGCAACACAGACGAAGGATTTTCTCTTGCCGTAAATAGCGACTATGTTTTTGTTTGCGGTTACACGAAAAGCAGTGATTTCCCTCAAGTAAGCCATAATCAGTACCAACCGACATTAAAGCATGGAGAAGACGGGATTATAATAAGGTTTAACAAAAACGATTGCACCCAAAATGCACAGACATATTTAGGGGGAAGTAATAATGAACGATTGTTTGACATTGATTTATCCGGATATAACGTAGTGGTAACCGGTCCTACATGGTCATCAGATATGCCAACAACAAGAAATGGGGCTTTCCAATCTTCTTATGCCGGCTATTGCGACGGATACATAGCTTCCTTACCCATTGACTTATCATCTTTAAATTATGCCACCTATCTCGGAGGAAATAGTATTGATTACCCATATCAAATATTTGTAGCACCTTTACCGCGTGACCCTGTGAGAGAAGTATTTATTTTTGTATACGGAACAACCGCATCTACAAATTTTCCGACAAAAAATCCTTATCAATCAACTAATGCGGGAGGGTACGACACTTTTTTAACAGTGCTTTACGAAGATCTAAAAGACTTAAAGTATTCCACTTATATCGGTGGGACAAGTCAGGATTACGGCTATTTCTCAATTTATATGCATGATGCCTTCTCTAATAAACTTCATGTTTGTTTAACAGGAGAAACATTTTCGTCAAATTACCCCCTCAAACATTCATATCAAAGTACTTACGGAGGAAACGGAGACGGCTTCGTAACCGTTATGACGTTAGATTCCTATAACCACAATTTTTATTTTTCCTCCTCAACTTACTTTGGGGGCAACGGAGAAGACAAGTTTATTCCATACTTTTTATCTGAAAAATTAAACCATTCTGTCAAATTAATCCTTATGGGGAATACAAAATCAGATAACCTGCCGTTATCAGCCTGCTGCTATACCGACGGATACTCTTACGACAATTCTTTTAACATTTATGCGGCAAGTTTTAATTACAGTCTCGCTTCAGGAGAAATAGCATTACTGGACTCCTCAATGGTTGGAGGAAGTGCCGACGAATGGGCAAGTAGTGGGGTAGCATGGCAAGAATACAATAGTATTTTAAACAAAAAAATTTTCCATGTAGCAATCGCAGGCTGGACACAATCAACAGACTTTCCGGGAACTCAAGGTCAATTTCAGGAAAATAACGAAGGAAACAAGGATATGTTTATTACCACCTTTCCACTTCGAATTAACATTGCCGATATTTCTGTCACTAAAACAACTGATAAAACCGAATACTACCCCGGAGAAGAAGTGATATACACCGTTACGGTAGCAAATTCAAGCAATGAAACAGCCTGCAACGTAATTTTAAACGATAATATGCCATCAGAGATCGAAAATCCTGAATACTCGTTGGATAACGGTAATTCATGGCAAAGTTTTTCAAACCCGCTCTCACTAGGTAACATTAAGGGGGAAGAGAGTTTAACCATTTTAATCAGAGGCAATCTTAAAGATGATACCCCGGAAAACACAGTTGTCTCAAACTCTGTCTCGGTAAGCACGGACGCTTTTGACCCTGATTCAAGCAATAATACCGCATCCACCTCATTTTCCGCAACTTGTGCTGATTATAGTATTGACACCACCGTTGACAACGGAACAACACCTGACCCCCACATAGTTGTGTGCAATCCGGATGACTGCTATACAGTTTATTTCTATCCTGACGACGGTTATGTTTTAGGGGAGTTAATTATTAACGGAAGGCCTCATTGTTTCTGTCCGAACCAAACATCTTATACCTTCTGTGACATAAACGGAGACCAAACGGTGCATGTAATTTTTATACCTGAAGAAGCACCTGTTATCACCGCATTCACCGTAACCCCTCAATGTGGAATCTATCCTTTAACGGTTAATTTCCACTGCGATGCTTACGACCCTGACGGAGACAGTGTGACGGATTTTCAATGGGATTTTGACGGAGACGGAAAAATTGATAAAAAAACCGGAGATGTTAATGAAGCGGAAACAGTTTACCCCAATCCCGGTGTTTATTATGCAAGAGTTTATGTTCACGATACAGAAGGACATGTTACCGAAAGTGCTCCTTTAAAAATAAAAGTAGGGCAATACAACCCGATCTGCTATTCTCCTAAAAAAACTCTAACTATTCAGAAGAACAATAATTCCGACAACTACCTGAAAATAGTAAACGACAACTGTGCGGCAGCAAATCTTAAGATATTTTATTATGATTCCGATAACACCCTTGTAGAACAAAGGGATTATACATTAGACTCAAATGCAGGAATGTCTTTTAGCTCTCCATGGTGCAACTCAAATAATATTACCACCATAAAAATTGAGGGCGATCAGGAATTGACCTATTTGTTTGGTATTGAATCAGACAACACAAGAGGACTTTCCCTATTCGGCAATAACCCGGATAATACTATTTTTATCCCGCATATAGCGGAAGAACAGGATATCTGGTCAAACAACGTTATAATTTCAAATCCTTTACAGAGAGAGGTTAACCTGAACAATCTTTCCTTTACAGAAAAACTGTTTGACATTATCAATGTTGACAATAGAAAAAACAAGATTGAATTAGACCCTGATTCATGGATAAGGATAGACTCCAAAATTGAAACCCCCTTCAGTCCAAATAGTGTGCTCTCCGGGGCTATCTGTTATTCCCTTAAAGATGGCGACATCTCTCTTGTTTCTTCTTCCAAAGGAATACAAAAGGGTTATGTTACCCATATCCCCACCGAAACGGATAGTTTCTGGTACGGCTATGTCCTTACAAATATTGACGATAAAGCCGGAGATATTACCCTGACATTTTTCAGCCAAAACGGTGAAAACCTCGGAAACCGAACAGTTCACCTTGAAAGCGGAGAGAAGGTAAAAGGCCTTTTAAGTAAGGATTTCCCTGAATACAACGGAAAAGCGGCGTGGATTAAACTTGATTCAGACATTAATTTTGTAGGAGAATCCGTTTACGGTGCCGTATCAAATGGAGAAAAGAAGGGTATTTGCGGACTTTCAATTACAGGTGAAAGCGGAACCGATATAATTTTACCAACACCGTACACCAATGAGAATGATTGGACAGGATTAAGCATAGTTAATCTATCCGAAGAGGAAAACAACATAATTATCACACTCATAGATGATAGCGGGAATATTATTGAACAAAAGAGTGAAACATTAAACCCGTACAGTCAATTTAAAGGGGTATTGAAAGATATCTTCACTAATACGGAGCATGTATTTTACATTAAGGTAGAAAGCGAAAAACCGATAACCGGTTGCCTCATAACAGGAAATGAGGACAACTCAATTATGGCAGGCTTTACAGGGAAAGTCTATTAAGAGGTTGTTAAAAAAAAGGGACACAAGCACTACTAATTTCGTATAGATTTCTATGAGTTGAGAAATTAAGTCTTTTGTCCCTCTCTTTCTCACCAATATAAAAATGTATATTAACAAACATAAACACTGAAAAATATTTAGCACAGATAAAAAAGCGGTTCAATGTTAAAAACAATTTTTGATTGTCTCAAAATAGAAGGAGTGTATCTCTTCCACAGACTTTGATGCCTGCACTTTTGAAGCAAAATGATGACCAAATTTAAGGTTTTTAGAGAAATACCATGTAAACTCTTTTATTCTGCCTAACACCTTTTCAGGAGGGAAAAAGGAGGTGTAAAGTTCAAGCATCCTGGCATAAAGTTCAACAAGAAAACCTGCGTTGATGTCAAAAATTTGCCCCTTTATTTGACCGAATATCCAAGGCTTCTGGACTGCCGCTCTACCTATCATTACACCGTCACATCCTGTTTCCTCAATCATTTTGAAAAAATCTTCTTTACTTTTCACATCCCCGTTGCCTATTACCGGCATCTTCGCAATATCTTTGATAAATGCAATATACTCCCACTTAGATTTTCCCTTTAACTTCTGCTTAATTAACCTCGGGTGAACGGTTATTGCATCAACTTCCGCTTCTTCAACAACCGCAACTAATTCCCTGATAAAACCCTTATCCTCTTTCATTCCTATTCTAACCTTAACGGTAAAGGGTTTGATTAATGCTTTTTTTACTGATTTCAGAATTGAAAGGGAAAGGTTTAAATCGGAAAGAAGAAACGCACCCGCTTTTCGCTTTTTTGCGATCTCGGGAGCGGGACAGGAAAGATTAAAGTCAACAACATCAATATAATCTTCTTTATTCAACCTCTGAGCGGCAAGAAATGCTGATTCTTTGTCAGAGGCAAAGATCTGATAAGCGATAGGCCTTTCAATTGAAGTATCTATACATTTTAAATAAATTGATTGATTGAAATCCTCAAATAAAACACTTTTTGCGCTTAACATTTCGGAGAAAAATAACCCCGGATTGTAATAATTTGCAACAAGCATTCTAAAGGGAGAATGAGTAATCCCCGCCATAGGTGCCTGAACGGCGGGGAAATCAATTTTCAACTTACCTATTTTTAAAGGCTTAATTAAATCCATTAGAGTTTATCTGCAGATACCTCTCTGGCTTTGCTCTATAAAATCTGCAAAGTAAAGTGCTTCTGAAATATGCGGAAATTCTTTTCTTATCTCTTCAAGAGCCTCTTTAAGTTTTAACCCTCTCCTGACAAGAATCCTGTAAGACTTTTTCAAAGCATCAATGGTTTCCCTGGGAAAACCCTTTCTCTCAAGACCTATAACATTAACATCATAGGTTTTAGCTCTGTTACCTACTGTTTTCACAAACGGAAGCGCATCTTGAGTAATAACCGAATAACCGCCAATAAACGCATGGTCTCCTATTCTGCAAAATTGGTGAACCCCGGAATATGCACCAATATAAACTCCACTGCCGACTGTAACATGGCCGCCCAAAGTCGCACCGTTAACAAAGATATTGCTATCTCCGACTATACAATCGTGTGCTATGTGGCTATATGCCATAATAAAGTTTTTAGAGCCGACAATTGTTTCACTTCTACCCGTTACCGTACCCCTGTGAACGGTTGAATACTCACGAATTACATTGTCATTTCCGATAACCGTTTTTGTATCCTCGTTATGATATTTTAGATCCTGAGGTGGGTAACCTAATACACAAAACGGATAAATAACATTGTCTTTACCTATTTCAGTATGTGAATCAATTTGAACATGAGAGATAAGTTTTGTCCCGTCACCTATCTTAACATTATCATTAATGACACAAAACGGCCCTACCTCAACGTTTTCCCCTATCTCAACATTTTTACCGACAACCGCAGTCGGATGAATCATAATTCCTCCCTGTTACATTTCTGCTAAAGCCGAAGAAAATGTTGCTTCGGCTACCATGGTTCCATCAACCAATGCCCTGCCCTTTAGTTTGCAAAACTTCTTTTTAAGGTTTAAAACCTCAACCTCAAAGGTAATGGTATCACCGGGAACAACAGGTTTTCTAAACTTTGCCTTTTCAATACCGGCAAATACCAATGTACCTTTCACTTCTCTTTCAACTAATAGGCACACCGCACCTGCCTGGGCCATTGCCTCAATAATCAAAACTCCCGGCATAACCGCATTGTGAGGAAAATGTCCCTGAAAAAAGGGTTCATTCCCCGTAACATTCTTAATAGCCTTAATTTTTTTATCAGCATCCACTTCCAATACCCTATCAATCAACAAAAAAGGATACCGATGAGGCAAAATCCTTTTGATATCCTCAAATGATAACGTCATTCTCTCCTTCCTCCTCTTACTTTACGCTAATCTTCCTCTTTTATTTTTTTTAGTTTCCTATACATTTCAGGAAGTTTGGATATATAAGCCTGTAACCTTTTCCACTCTTTATCCTTCATTGCGGGGTAGCCTACCACGAATTCCCCGTCTTTTACGGATTTCAACACGACGGAACCGCCGCCGATAGTCACCCCTTTACCGATTTTAATGTGCCCGTTAATTCCCGCTTTGCCTGCTATTACGGTATAATCGCCAATCTCGGTGCTGCCGGCGATTCCCACCATTGAGACGAGAATGCAGTTCTTTCCTATTTTAACGTTGTGCCCTATCTGAACAAGGTTGTCTATCTTTGTGCCTTCACCGATAAGAGTTTCACCGAAAGTCGCTCTGTCAATGGCGACATTGCTCCCTATTTCCACATTATCTTCAATTCTAACAATGCCGATTTGAGGCACTTTGTTATGTTTACCGTTTGCAAAATGAAAACCGAACCCGTCACCTCCTATTGTTGAATTTGCCCCAATCTGGCAATTTTTCCCAATTTTGCACCCTTCAAAAATCGTAACATTAGGATAAATAACGGTGTTTTTACCTATTTCAACATTATCCAGGATCTTTACCCCGGGGAAAAGCCTGACGTTGTCCCCAATCTTTACCCCTGCTCCCACATAACAAAAGGGAGCAATCTCTACATTCTCACCTATTTCAGCATCTGGATGAATAAAAGTTTTTGACGGATCCGAATGAATAGCGAAGGGTTTAAGAAAAAGTTTTTCAATTTCAATAAAGGCAAGGTACGGATCTTTTGCAATTAAAACCGGTTTGTTAAAATCCCCCTCAAGGCCTTCGGGAATTATTACCGCTCCCGCATTTGAATTTAATGCTTTTTCAAGAAAAGACCTGTCCCTTACATAGCAAATAAAAAAGGGAGAAGCGTCTTCAACGGACGCAACCCCCTTTATTTCTATATCTTTTCCCTTTAAAACAAGGTTGAATTTTCCCGCTAATTCAGAAAGCCTGAAAATTTTATTTTGTAGCATCAAATTTTTTGATAACTTCCTGAGTTATATCTACAGCAGGAGAATGATAAGCAATACCGCTTTGAGCCCTTGAGAAGACTATATCAATCCCTTTTTCTTTTGCAATCTGTTGAACAATAGGCTGTAAAATCTTTCTGAATTTTTCAAAACCCTTTGTCTGTTTTAACTGAAATTCCCTCTTTGCGTCGTCCTGCATTCTTTTGATTTCAATCTGCATATCGGATAACTTTTTTTGCATCTCCATCGCTTTATCTTCTGATAAAGAAGGTGCCTTTGCCTTATATTCTTTCTGTAACTGCTGGAATTCAGCAACTTTCTTTTTAATTTCAGCATCTTTCTGTTTTGCGAAAGCATCAAGTTCTTTCAAAAAAGCCTTGCCCTTCTGAGACTGTAAAATAACCTGGTCCGCATCCAATACCGCCACTTTAGTCTGAGCAAAAACCGAACCGGCAAACAAAATACCCAAAACAATCGCACAAAAAACTCCCAATTTCTTCATAATACCTCTCCTTATTTAATTTATTTAGAAGAACTCTAAAAAATAGTCCCTATAGTAAACTCTATATTCCCCTGTTTTTCTACTCCCGGTACTTCATCAAGAGGAAATCCGTAAATAACCCTCATAGGCATCTGGAATACCGGCAAATTAAACCTTGCCTCAAAACCCCATGAACGCTTTAACTTATAATCACTAGAAAACCAACTCATATCTTCTGTCCAAACACCTCCCATATCGTAAAAAATAGCAAATTGAAATCTGTTCTCAACGGGAATTACATATTCAAAATTTGCGACAAACATCTTTGTTCCGCCAATCAATTGCTTTGTACCGGGCTCAACAGGTGAAATCCTTCTATAATCGTAACCCCTGACTGTATTCGTACCCCCAATAAAATACCTATCATAGTAAGGAATAACATTACCTTCCAATCCCTTCTGATAATAGGAAGTTATATTGAAATCAACAAAACTCTTCTTATAAACCCTTATTAATTTGGTAGCCTTTAACCCTATTGTATATTTAAAGTTATCTCCTCCTAACTGCCATCCCGCATATTCAAAACTTAAAGAATACTTCTGACCCTCAGTAGGCATAAAGGGGTGATTTAAGGTGTTATAGGTGATAGCCTGAAACATTGAAGAAGTTAACCTGTTTGAAATAGGTTTAAATATAGAATTTGCCTCAAGGGAAGAACCGGGGACATCTACAAGTTCATACTTATACCCTATTGAATATGTCAGAAATGTAGTTAACCTGAAACCAAAACTCACACTAAAACCGCTTGCTTTTCTTGAAAAATTAAAATACTCTGCTTCACTATTGTACAGGTTTACACTAAATGAATGCGGATAATCAAAGATCCACGGTTCAGTGAACATAATGTTATAATAAGTAATATGCGCACCAGTTGTCGCAGAGACCTCTAATTGCTCCCCCCTACCTAAAAAGTTCCTTGTAGAGTAAGAACCCTGTAAAAAGAAACCAGAAAACTCACTGTAACCTCCGCCAAAATTAAGCTCATTTACCCCGCTTTCCTCTCCCTCAACAACAACATTTACCTTGTTTTCTCCGGGAACAAGTTTTATATCAGGTTGTTTTTTAGTTACATCAAAAAAACCTAATTGGTTAATTTTTAACATACTGTTTTTAAAAGCATCTATTCTAAAAACAGAACCTTCGGGGATCAAAAACTCCCTTCTCAAAACCTTATCCCTGGTGACATCGTTACCTTTAAATTCCAATCTATTCAACACAAACCTTTTGCCTTCATTAAATTTAAAGGTTAGATCAACTATGTTTCCGTCCCTTATTTTAGTTATCTTCTCAGCCGTAAATTGGAGATAACCAAAATTGTTGTAAGTTTCAGAAATATCTTTAATAAAATCATTTATCTTATTCAAATTATACGGTTTACCCTCTTCCAGATCCCATTTTTTCACCAGGTAAGTGTCAGACAATAATTTATTCCCGACAAAGGAAACCTTGCCTAAAAAGTACTGCTTTCCTTCGTGAACCGGAATGGTAATATACATTCTTAAATCCTGTTTGATCCTTTTATGTTCTTTTAACCTTTCTTTGTTCTTTTTTTTCTGTTTTTCAGAGGTAAAGTCTTTAACCACCTTTTTAGGCACACCTACATAAATGTCTTTAAAACCGTGTTTCCAATAAAATTTCTTTAGATTTTCAATAGCTTCATCGTATTTTTTATCCGAATAGGTGTCTGTTGCCGATATCCACGAAAACCATCCGTGTTCTTTAAGTTTTTTCATTTTTCTTTTTAATTTTTTGTCGGGGAAAACCTTATTACCTTCAAAATCTATCTTGTACACATGCACTTTTGAGCCTTCGTAAATGGTAAAAGTTAAATTGATAACATTATTACCTACTGCAGTGTAAGCATGCTCCACACGCGTATACTGATATCCCTTCTCCTTGTAAATATCAATAATTGCCTTCTTGATCTTTGCAATTTCCTGATAATCAAGTTGAGAATTTTTCCTTAACACCACCCCTTTTTCTTTAAGTTTGTCAAGAAGCGCATTAGGGCCTACAACATGGTTTCCCAAAAATTCGTAATCTTTTACAATCGGTCTTTCTTTTACCGCAAAGATTACAATTTTCCCTTTTTTACCGTCTTCAACATCTACCTTTATATCTGAAAAAACCTTTAAGTCCCAGAGCCTCATAATATCTTTAGATATTTTATCAGGGTCTAACTCCTCCCCCTCCTCACTTTGAATTCTGAACATTATAGACTGGGTGGAAATCCTGACATTTCCAACAACCTTAATCTTTTCAATTATTTCAGCCTGAACTGTCAAAGAACACAAAACAAGAAAAACAATAATAAATTTTCGGATTTCTAACATTTAACCTCCACACCCTTCCCCTTTTTCTTTATGACGATCGCATTGTTCTCAACATCAATAACGTACTCTCCCTCACTGTCTTTGTAATGTGCAATAATTGCATCAGACAATTTATCCTGAACATACTCCTGAACCGCCCTCTTTAAAGGCCTTGCACCGTAATTCAGATCTTTACAGGCAACGTCAACTATCCATTCAACCGCTTTTTCCGTCAGTTTAACCTGTATTTTTTTCTCCCTTAAAAACTCGTTCAAATCGTTTATCAAAATGTAGACAATCTTCTTTAAATCATCTTTACTTAACGGGTTAAACACAATTATATTGTCAATCCTGTTTAAAAACTCCGGAGTGAAAAACCGTTTGACTTCCCTCATAATATCCGCTTTTTTATCTTCCGGCCTTAAATTATCCTTTTTAACCCTGAATCCGGGATGCTTTTTGTTGTGTATAAGCCTGGAACCAACATTGGAAGTCATAATAATTACGGTATTGCTAAAATCTATTGCCTCGCCGAATGCGTCCGTTACCCTGCCGTCGTCAAATATCTGCAAAAGGACGTTTATTAAATCAGGATGAGCCTTCTCAATTTCATCTAAAAGTATAACCGAATAGGGCTGCTTCTTTACCGCCTCGGTCAACTGCCCTCCTTCTTCATAACCTACGTACCCGGGAGGAGCCCCTATCAATCTTGAAACCGAATGCTTTTCCATAAACTCGGACATATCAAACCTTATCAATGATTTTTCGCTTCTAAAGAGATAAACAGCAAGTTGTTTTGATAACTCTGTTTTGCCTACCCCTGTAGGCCCTAAAAACATAAAAACACCGGAAGGCCTGTTAGGGGAAGACATCCCGAGCCTTGCCCTTTTTATTGCTTTTACTAATATATCAATCGCCTTGTCCTGTCCCACTATTCTGGAAAAAAGGTAATCCTTCAAGTTCAAAAGCCTTTCCCTTTCCCCTTCGGTAATTGAAGAAACAGGGATCCCCGTCCAATTTGCCACAGCCTCTTCAATATGAGCCGGTTCAACCTTAGGCCTTATCTTTCTGCTTTCGCCATCTATCTCACCCTTTTCCACCTTCTCCAAAAAATCAATTTTAACCTTTGCCCCCGCTTCGTCAATTAAATCTATAGATTTATCCGGCTGCATTCTTCCGGTAATAAACCTTTCGGATAAAGATACCGCCTTTTTCAACGCCTCGTATGTATATTCAACACCGTGAAAATCTTCATACCTATCTTTAATCTCCCTTAATATATGGAGAGTTTCTTCGGTATCGGGCTGGACAACCTTAACAACCTGAAACCTCCTCATAAGGGATTTATCTTTTTCTATAAACTTAGAAAACTCTTTATGAGTAGTTGCGCCTATACACTGTAATTCCCCCCTGGCCAGAGAAGGCTTAAGCATATTGGCTGCATCAAGGGAACCCTCGGCTGAACCTGCCCCCACTATTGTATGAAACTCATCTATAAATAAAATAACTTTCTCTTTTATTGCTTCTTTTAGCACATCTCTCAACCTTTCCTCAAACTGCCCTCTATACTTTGTACCAGCAACAAGGCTGGCAAGATCTAATGAAAAAATCGTCCTTCCCTTTAAGGTTTTCGGGACGTCACCCTCAACAATTCTTTGAGACAATCCCTCAACAATAGCGGTTTTACCAACCCCCGCATCCCCAAGAAGAAGAGGGTTATTTTTTCTTCTTCTTGAAAGTATATGTATTATCCTTTGAATTTCCACTTCCCTGCCAACGCATTTGTCAAGTTTACCCTGCCTGGCCAAAAGTGTCAGATCTTTACCGAATTTAGAGAGGTTTGGAAATCTTTCTTCTTCGTCTTCGTCATCATCAATATCACTGAAAAAATCAACATCTTTGTTCAACTCGTCAGTGAGAAAATTTCTCGCTTCAATCACACTCCTTAACCCGGCATTCCTTAATACAGTAACCGCAGAAGAAGAGGGGAAATGTAGAATAGCGAGGAAAACATGCTCTACATCAACCTTATCACTTTCAAAGGAAAAAGACTCGCGAATAGCCTGCTTAAGCATATTTTGAACAGTTTCAGTTAAAGGAATTTCTCCGGCTACCCCGCCTCGCCCTAATTTAACACACATTACATCTATCTCTTTTCTCAAAATAATAGTATCTACTTTGCAATATTTAAGGCATGACCTAACAAGTTCGTCTTCTTCCATTAATACACCGTGAAGAAGATGTACCGAATCTACAAAAGGATTTTGAAACTGTCCCGCTTTATTTCTGGCAAAAAACAGTACCCTGCGGGCCCTGTCGGTAAAATTTTCAAACATTGACGCACTCTCCTTTTTCCATAGAAAAGATTTTATCACATCTTTTACCTATTTCTATATTATGCGTCACAATAATACAACTTAAATTAAACTCTTCCCTTAGCATGAAAACATACTCCATAACCATATTTCCTGTTTTCGGATCAAGGTTCCCCGTAGGTTCGTCCATCAATAAAAGATCCGGGTTGTTCATAATAGCCCTGGCTACCGCTACCCTCTGCTGCTCACCACCTGACAGCATAGACGGGAAATAATCCTCTCTTTCTTTTAATCCAACCGCTTTAGCAAGCTTTCTTGCCCTTTCAATACCTTCGTCAAAACCTCCGCCTCCTATAAAAAAAGGCATAGCGATATTTTCAAGCACGGTAAATTCCGGTAAGAGGTGGTGAAATTGAAAGACAAAACCCAGATGCTTATTTCTAAACACACTTTTTTCATTCTCTGATAACGAAGAATACTTCACCCCGTTAAGTTCTATCTCGCCGGAATCAGGACGGTCAAGTAACCCGACTATATTTAAAAGAGTACTCTTGCCTATCCCCGAAACACCGGTAATGGCTAAAAACCGGCCTTTGCCTAATTCAAAAGAAATATTCTCAAAAACCCTTAACACTTTCTGTCCCGTTTTATAAGTTTTCGAAACTGAGGTTACCTTTAATAGTTCACTCATACCTTACCGCCTTTGCCGGGTCAAGTTCCGCCGCCTTCTTTGCTGGGTAAATAGTTGCAAGATAAGTTACCATAACAGTACAGAGAAACACAAAACCCACGTCTATTAACCTGACATCAAAGGGGATAAAGGAAAGAAAATCGTAAACATCGGGAGGCAACTTAATTAATTGATACTTATTGCCTAAGTATGCGGTTAAAACTCCCGATAAACAGCCGATAAAAGAACCGGCAAACCCTATTACAATCCCCTGCAACCTGAAAATTTTCATTATCTGACTGTTTTTCATTCCCATCGCCTTCATTATGCCTATGTCTTTCCTCTTTTCCATCACCATTAGTATTAAAGAAGAGGTGATGTTTAATGCGGCAACCAATACAATGAGGCCTATAATAAGCGAAACGATTATCTTCTCAATTTTAATAGCGGCAAAAAGTTTTTTATTTGTATCACGCAAATCAATAATAAAGTATTTAGGGTTTAAAACCTTTTTTAACTCTTTTTTAAAGTTATCAATCTCGTCTATTGAAGAACACCTGAACTGGACAAAATCCACTCTGTCGTTAAGGTTAAGCACATTTTGAATATTTGTTATGTTAACAAAAACCCAATTCTTGTCATACTCATAGATCCCGCTTGAAAAAATACCGCTAACCGTATAAGTCCTTATCCTCGGCATTATCCCTAAAGGTGTTTGAGTCGGTTTAAAAAAAAGTATTGTAACCCTGTCCCCCAATGCTAACCCCTGTCTCTTAGCCAATTCGTCTCCTATCACAATCCCGTTATACGGAATTTTAGCCAGGTTCACCTTTTTTAAAATAGTTGTAACATTTTTTTCCTTCTTCAGTTCAATCCCCTTAACAACAACAGGCTTTGACTCTTCAGACATCCCCCCTCTAAGCAAACCCTGTGTCAAAACGGCATATGCGCCCGCTTTAAAATAAGGCAATTTTGACGCTTTTCTTATCAACCTATCAGCCTCGTTAATAGTCATTGTGTTGTCAAGGCTATTAACCGAAAGGTGGGAATTTGCGTCAAGTAAGTTCTCTTTCATCTTATTGTGAAAACCCGTCATTAGCGAAAGGGCTATTACAAGCGCAAAAGTCCCTATAATTATCCCCAAAACGGAAATAAAAGATATAATCCCTATAAAAGTCTGATGCCTCTTCGCTTTAAGATACCTTAAAGCAATAAATGTTTCTACTTTCATTATCTATTTTTTATTTTTCCTCTTTCCTCGGCCTCATATACGGAAATAATATAACGTCCCTGATTGAAGGAGAACCTGTTAACACCATAACAAGCCTATCTATGCCAATGCCCTCCCCTCCAGTAGGAGGCATGCCGTGTTCCATCGCTGTTAGGAAATCTGCGTCCATCATCTGGGCCTCGTCGTCTCCCTTCTCCCTCTCCTTTAACTGCATCTTAAACCTTCTTAACTGCTCGTCAGGGTCGTTTAACTCACTGTATGCGTTTGCAAGTTCCATGCCTGCTATAAAAAGTTCAAACCTGTCAACAAACCTGTCGTCCCCCTCAATCGTTTTGGTTAAAGGAGAAACCTCTATAGGGTACTCGGTAATAAAAGTAGGCTGGATAAGTTTCTCTTCCGCTACCGCATCAAAGATCTCGGACAACAGTTTTCCGTAATTCAATTTTTCATAATCTTCAATCTCTAATTTTTTTGCTATAGGCAGTAAAGTCTCCCTGGAATTTAAGTCTTCATACTTAATCCCGTCTCCGTACTCAACTATAGCCTCTCTCATTGTCATTTTCCTGAAAGGAGTTGAAAAATCTATCTCCTGCCCGGCATACTTTACTTTTTTCGTGCCTAAAACATTATCGCAAACAGCGGTAAACAACTCTTCGGTAATCCTCATCATATCTCTTAAATCCGCATAAGCCTCGTAAAACTCAATCATGGTGAATTCCGGGTTATGCTGAGGGTCTACCCCTTCGTTTCTAAAATTCCTGTTAATTTCAAAAACTTTATTAAAACCCGCTATAATCAGTCTTTTTAAATAAAGTTCAGGAGCAATCCTCAAATAAAGGTCAATATCAAGCGCATTATGGTGAGTAATAAAAGGCCTGGCGGCCGCTCCGCCGGGTATTAACTGCATCATAGGGGTTTCAACCTCAATATAACCTCTTGATTCAAAAAACCTTCTTATCTCTGATATTATTCTGCTTCTAAGAACAAAGGTTTTTCTAACATCGGGATTTGATAGCAGGTCAAGGTATCTCTGCCTATACCTCAATTCTTTATCCTGCAAGCCATGCCACTTTTCAGGCAGAGGCCTGATTGCTTTTGACAAAAAAGTATAACTCTCAACATTAACAGTCAACTCATTTGTCTTTGTCCTGAACAACACCCCTTCAACCCCTATAAAATCACCTACCTCAATCTTTTTCAACAACTTATACTGCGGCTTTCCTATCCTATCCTGCGCAAAAAACAGTTGAAGTTTAACCCCCTCGTCAAATATATGCATAAAGGTAACCTTGCCCATCACCCTTTTTGCGATAATCCTGCCGCAAGTCTTCACCTTTTTATTTAACTCTTCCAATTGAGACGTATCGTATTTTTCAAAAACCTCTTTAATCTGCGCCGGGGTTATATCGTATTCAAACTTTATAGGATACGGATTTACCCCCGCATTAATTAAGGCTTTCAAGTTATTGCGCCTGTTGGCTATATATTCGTTTACCTGTTTTTCGTTTGTCATAGCAAACCTCTTCCTTTATTTAATTTAAACAAATTGCATTATATGTTAATTAGATAAATCAGGCAACGGAAATAAGGGAAAACCAACACTTAAAATAACAGTATTCAAGTTTTTATAGAATCTCTTTTAATTTCATCAAAATAATCTATGCAATATTTAACAATATTAGGATTATCGGTGAGAACCCCCAACTCAAAGTTTCTCTTCTCCCTGCTTCTTGCACCAATCCCCCTGCCTGAAAAATTCGCCGAGCCTAAAACTACCAACCTACCGTCAATAATCACCATCTTAGAATGATTCCTCTCGTTGTGAAACAGGTGAAACCTTTTATTTTTATGCAATTTTTTATCCTTTATATCCCTCCTGAAAGGCTCGGTAAATTTTCTGTAAATAATAGAAATCTCAACTTTTCTCTTAACCAATAATTTAAATAAATTACCTACAGACACATACTCCTTAAACCCGGGCACGGGAACCATCATCTCATTTAAGTTTGCGGTTGTTATTTTTACCGATTTTTTCGCATTAACCATCCTTCCCTTTTCAAACAACTCATAAAAAAAATCGTAATCCTTCAATACCTTAAACTCTTTAGCAACCTTTTTCCTGAAAAACACCCTGCCTCCTTCAGAACAATCTTTAACTTTTATTGAAAATTCAACAACTGCAAATCCCCCTTAAACAATTTCCAATCAAAGTACGAGGGAGAAAAAACTTCGGTGCCGATTGCAAAACCCAGATACTTTAAACCGGAATTAGAACAATTATAATACCCTTCAGGCGTTAAAGTAACCCAATCCTTAGGACTGAAACAAATAAATTTCGCAATCTCATTATCCGAATAAATATCCCACAAATATACCGTGCCCTTTTTATAATCTACCGTAACAAAATGCCTGCCGTCCTTAAGAGTAAAAATGTCTTTTCCTTTGACTTTAATTTTTTTTACCAACAAAAAATTTGTCATATCGCGAACCCGAATAGTACCGAACCTATCCAAAGACAAAATATACCTGCCGTCCTTAGTAAAAGCGAGAGAATCAATTCTACCCCCATCCTCTGACCACTCTTTTACCATTTTATTTTCATAAAAATCATAAAGTAAAATACTACTCCCTTTCGCATAAGCCCAAAATCTTTCATTATAAATACGGGAAATTGAAGAGACCAGGCCGTAGTTGCGCCATTCCCTTACAAATTGGCTCTCTAATTTAAGTGTTTCAATATTATAGCGGTTTACAATAATAACACTCATATCTTCTATAAAAAAAATATCAAAATGATTATTCAAATGCTCTATAACAACTATTAAAAACTTCCCGTCATCAGAAACTCTAAAACCTGCAATATTATCCTGAATCTTAAGTGTCTTAATGTTCACCCTATTATTTTTCAAATCAAAAACAACAAGACGACCTCTCTCGGTTAAAATCGCCACTACTTTCTCGTTCTTTGCAACATCAATAGACTTAACGGGTTCACGGGGACCGAAAAGGGTAAACAAACTCTTATTGCCGTCAATCAAGTACCCCTCAACCGTGCCTAATATATCACCGTAAACAAGACAATCTTCTTTCTCACAAAAGGCGCATACCTCGCCAACATTTAATGAATACGGAAGTGTTTTTGAGAGTTTTCCGGAATTTAAATCCCAGAAATGCAGGTAATAGTTCTTATCCAATATTAAAAAGGTATCATTTTTAGCATCAAGCAATGCACACTTAATAGCATTGCCGGGGTTTAATGAATAAAAATGAAACTTTGAGACAATTTTCTCGCTATACTCATTATTTAATCTACACACTGCTAACTCACCGTTTTTCCCTCCCAACGCAAGCAAATCCCTATTGTTGTCCATACACGCCACCGAAATAGTAAAATCAGCAAAATCTTTTACATCTTTCTTATAATCATCCTCTTCTAAATTCCAGCGAATAATCTTATCTTCGCACACAGTGAGAACAAAATCACTATCTTTATAAAAACCCCCAAAAAGTGTTTTAGAGCATTCGGTATTAAAATCGTAATATGAGAATTCAACATCCTGATCACTTAGAATAACCCCTCCAAGATCTTCTAAAACCAGAAGCACATATTCTCCGCTTTGGTCAACCGAAAAACTGACATTAGAAAATATGCGCTGCGAGGTAAAGGAATGCTTAACAAAAAGGCTCAAATCCAAAACCTTTACTTCCCCCCAAAAACTTGAAACAATTATTACATCCTTATCTTCCAATACCAACAAACTATTGATACCACGGTCAAATACCTGTGTTTTCTTCAACTCCTTGCCGTTTTTAACATCCCAGATACTAATGTAACCGTCTGCGCCTCCTAAAACAAAAAACATTTCGTCATTAAATAAAGCCATGGAGGTAACACCTTTATCATTAATATAATATTCTCTACGGCATCTCCCTAATCGCCTATCCCACATCCTGATAACCCCGTCCCTCCCGGCGGAAAAAAAATAACGATTGTTTCGTAGCTTTGCAAAGCAGGATACCTCATCTTCATGTGCGTCAAAACACTTTGCAAACCTGCCTTTCTCAAGATCCCAGAACCTTACAACCCCCTCGCTATTTCCGGCAACAAGGTATTTATTATTTAAAAACATAAGAGAGGTCATCTCCGCATTATCCTGCAAAAGGGGAAATACCTCAAACTCTCGGGACAAAAACTCCCTTTTGGCTCCTAATTTAAGCAAGGCGTGAGTATATTTTTTTAAATTCAACCTTGAATACATAGCAAGCAAAGGATTAAGCCTGTCACCAATTATCTCTTTTACTTTATCAACCCGGTCTCTATGCATCAAATAATAATCTATCAATTTTTCCTCATCGGAATTTAACGCTTCATGCCATTCAAAATCATGACTTAAACTCACAATTTAACCTCTCAATTTTTTTTCTTAAAAATTCTCTATAAACCGAATACGATACCACTCCTATATCACATTTCCACCGGTCTTTAAGAAACAGCATACATATAATTCCTTTAAGTTGTTTTCTCAAACCTATTTACAACAAACTTCAAAAAACACCTCTTTCCGAAACTCAATCTTCCGGTTGTAAAAACCTTACTCTTGTCCTGTACAAAATCCGGTGGAAGTATTTAGAAGAGAAAATTTTATTATTTACATAAAATACAAGGTGTTTCTCCCCGCCTTCCGAACAGGAATAAAAACCCTTCTGCGTAATCATTGCCCATTCCCCGTCTTTAAAACAAACAAGTTGCGATATCTCTTTACCTCTTTTCTCATCCCAAAGTCTTATTGTTCCGTCGTCACTTGCACTTAACAAGTAAATTCTACCTCGTAAAGAAAACTCTTTTAAAAATGTAACAGCGTTTGTATGGCCAAATAATTTTTGTAACTCCTTACCTTTTAAAATTCTAATTTCACCGTTTTTATATCCAATAAGAAAATGCCTTAACGATGAATAATCACAAAAACTAACGGGAGAATTTCCCGAGCATTTGTATTTGTTCAAAAAATCCCAATTTCCTTTACCCTTCCCAAGAACTAACAACTCATAGATATTGCCTTTTTCATCACAAACAAAAAACCTCCGTCCTTTTTCAGACGAAACGGGATACAAGAATTTAACCGAAGAGAAAAAGTGTTTATAAAAATCATAATAACACCTCTCACTATGTGAATTTTGAAAGAAAAAATACTCATAAATATACCCGTCACTATAACTTGCATATAAAAAATCACCGTTTAATACGCATGACACAACAGGCTCGCTCTCTCCTCTTGTTCGCTTTTTCAATGTATAATCCTGTAAAGAAACACTGCCTAAAACACCTGTACCTGTACCGAAAATCAAATACTTTTTATTTTTATACATCCCCAAATTCATGCAAGTAACTTCACCTCCGGTATTACAAAGAAAAGTGGTATTTTCAGGTGTTATTTTATCTTTAACACTTATTTGATAAATAAAACCGCGCTTTGTTCCCAAAAAACAATTAAACAAACCTTTATCTGCAGCAAAACTTGAAATCTCATCTCTCCCGCTTACCCCGTTCTCTTTGTTAATAGTGTTAATGTCAATACCTGAAAGCAATTTGTTAATCTCTAAATTAAAAAGGAAAACACTATTTTCCGTGCATACTATCAAATCGTTTTCCCGAACAAAAAATACCTTAATAATCGGCATAGAATCAGAAGTAGCAATAGTTACAGTTGCAGGCTTATAATCGTCTCCCAGGATATACTTGAGTGCATACAAATACCTATCATTATTTAAAAAAGAATACTTCCATACATAAAAATCAGCATTCTCCCCCAGAAAATCCTTAATCTCTCTTTTATGGCTTCCATACTTCAAAAAAAACTCCATTAAAGCATCCACACCAAGTTGTTCAGCCTGCCTGAATTCACTCTCCTCATTATAATCCCCCTCATCGTAATAGGCATAAGAACCTTTCCTTTCACGGCTATTATGTCTATTTGATTTAACCTCCCGTTCTACATCACTATTAAGATTTCTCTCATTATTTACCGGCTCTTTTCTCTCAACCTCTTTGCTCTCAGTAATAAAAACACGAATCTCTCCCTCATTGCCATTGTCTTTGTTTTCTGAATTCTTTTTTAAATTCCCATCTTTCCTTTCTACCTCCACCATATTTTCTCGGTCAACCTTTTTGTTAGAAACAGGATTCGTATCTGTTTGGGGAAATCTATTTCCCGGGACTTCATTACTTCTTTCAACAAAATTTTCCTTTTCTACAGTACCCTTTCTAATGGAATGAGTTCCTCCCTCTAAAGAAACTAACGCAACTTCTTTAACCGTGATAATAGAATTTCTTAAAGCATTCCACGGGTCAAAACCGCCTATCTTAAGAAAAACATAACATCCCAATAAGAAAAAAATTACAACTTTTAATCTGCTTTTCTTCTTTGAATCCGGCCTATTTTCTATCTCTTTAACCAAATCGGTAGTATCATCTATAGCTTCGTCATCTTCAACAATAATTACCGACGGTCCTTCTTTCTCGTCATATACCCTTTCATTATCAACATTCGGTTGAATTTCTTCTTCCGAAGAATCTGCATCTATTTCTAATACAACAATATCACTCTCATCATCCGTATCCACATTAATTACATTTTCTTTCTCTGCTTGATCAACTAAAACATTTTGCTCTTCATCCTCTGTATCATGTGCCACCGTCTTATTTACAGGTTGTTGAGCGACCTTATCTTCTTGTTCTTCCTCAATCGGTTCCTCTCGTGCTTCTTCTTCACTTTTGTTCTCAACCTTGAGATTTTCGTTTTCTTCATACAAGTCTTTATAAGGCTTTTCTTCTGCCGTTTCAGAACCCGGGTTTTTTCTGCCACTCTCATCTGAATTTAAAACTTTACTAATCTTACTTCTGTCATACGAAAGTTCCCCGATCATGGTTATTTCAACAGACTGCCCAATATCCCCTTCCTCAAACTCGTCTATCAATGTAATATTTTGTTGTGATTTTTTCTTCTGCGTACTATTTTGTTCTGATTTTTCCTTCTTCAACAATGATTCTAATTTTGATTCAATTGTTTCAAGATTTTCTATCCTCTTTTTAGAGTCTTTCTCTAAACATAACTTTACAATTTCCAACAACTCACCCTTTAATTTAAAATCAAAAAACCCATTTTGTATATTTCGTATTTTTTGGTCCTTATTGTCCCCTCTAACCGGGGTATATCTTGTAAATATTTTGTGAAACAACATCCCGAATGCCCAAACATCAACCTCTTCCCCGTAAATACCTCCATTTTGTTTTAACACTTCAGGACTTACATAAGGAACGGTACCGACTCTGCCTTCACATCCAAAAATAAGGAAGGACTTATCACAGTTTTTGCAACAGGTTAAATCAAAATCAATCAGCACAGGCTCTATAGAACCCTGAGTAACATTAAGAATAATATTTTCAGGCTTTAAATCACGATAAACCAAACCGATAGAATGCAACTGCTTTAAAATATCCAGAATCTTGATTGAAAGATCTAATTTCTTTTCAAAAGTTAAAGTTTTGTATAAATCTTCATCTAATATATACTTCTCTAACGTCTCACCTTCAACAAATGTTCTTATAAGGTACGCCCGTTTACTCTCTTTATTACCAAGCTCGCCAAATTTATTAAGTTTAGGTGCAAAAGATAATAAGGGTAACTTCTTCTTAAGCATCTTTAACACAAGAATTTCATTAACTATCCTTGCATCAACAGTCTTTTCTTTATTAACTATTTTCAAAAGGAAATATTCTTTTATTTCAGATGTTGCAAGTTTAAAATAATTAAAAATCTTAAAATATGAAAAAGGACGCAACCTTCTATCTTTTTCAAGTTTCTTCTCAATTATATATCCTAAAAAATCATCACCCTCTTTATATTCATCAGGGGATATGTCTTTATCGCTTGCCGAATCTGCAGTAGTACCTGAGATCCCTGAAGGATTACCCTCATCATTCAGGTAGTTATTTAATCTATCTTCACTCACAATTAATCTCTCCACAAAAATCTAATTAATTAAAATATAAACCCATTTTTTATTAAATCAAGAATAACTAAAAAAATATCGTCAAGCTCAAATTATAAAAAAAATTACACTTTTATCTTATACATTTACCTTAAAAAATCCATCCTCTCAAATACTAAGAAAATCACATCGCAACTATATAAAAACAAAGACATTCTGAAATATCAGCGTTAAAAACAATTTACTAATCCCCTTTTATTTTCCAAAATAAAAAAACAAACAATTTTTGACGGTAAAAGAACTAAAACACCAAAATATAGTCAAATTTGAAAATGTATTTCATTTTTTGGGTTTATTCTGCCTGATAGAAGAGCATATTGAAGGTAAAACACTAAACCAATCATTAAAAATCAAGAAATGGGAAAGTGGTACAGGAAAGAAGAAAACGCAATCTCAATATTCAAACAGATGCTTGAAGGTCTATCCTATTGCCACAAAAATGGAATAATTCACAAAGACCTGACCCTAAACAACATTCTAATAACAGAAGATAAAAAGATAAAGATAATAGACTTTGGGTTATCTATCCAGACACCAACCAAAACAATGGAGTTATTGCAATCACAAAGTAATATCTCCCTATTTTCAAGAAGCGACCTTCACGCAGGCACCCCCCTTTATCTAAGCCCGGAGCAGATAGATTACATAGAGAGGCTAAAAAAGGGAGAAAAAATAGATGAGGAAAGCGTGAAAACCCTCTTTAATGAACAGATAGACATATGGTCATTCGGGGTAATAGCATACAAACTCCTAACCGGGTTTTATCCCTTCTCAGGAGGAGACAATAGAGAACTCTTTTACAAAATCAAAAATGAAAAAGCTAAACCTCCCAGAGATTACAATCCCTCTATTCCTGAAGGAATGAACAACCTGATAATGAAATGCCTTGAGAAGGATAAAGCAAAAAGGTACAAAACAGCAGAGGAAATCCTTGAAGACTTAAAAAAGATTGAAGAAAGACTCAAAAACCCTCACTATTCAACAATAGATTCAAGGCAAAGCATAACAATTGAAGAGAGAAAGCTTGAACAACTTTCTCAAACAGAGGAACAGGAAGAATGGGAAAAGTTAAAAACCAAAAGCGACATTGAATTAATTGACTATTTTGTAAAAACAGGAAAACACAGAGAAGAGATAGCAAACACCCTGTGGTATAGATTAAACTTTTACCTTGCATTGTATAAAAAGACAGGGAATGAAAGGTATATAAAAGCATTAAAACAGTTAGGCGCGGATAAAGATCTAAAATTAGAAGTATTGCCAAGTACAGGACATACATCTTGGGTTTCTTCTGTCTCCTTCAGCACTGACGGAAGATATATTGTTTCAGGAAGTTACGACGTAACTGTCAGGCTATGGGATGTAAACACAGGTAAAGAGGTTGCGCAACTTGTTTATTTAACCAACGGTGAATGGGTAATTATCACATCAAAAGGCTATTACACCTGCTCAAAAAACGGGGAAAAGCACATAAACTTTGTAATTGACAACAAACCCTATCCCACCGAATTATTCCGCCCAATTTTATACAGGGAAAACATTAACATCCTGAACCCTGACTTTAAATAAAAAAAACAACAAATTTATAGTTTAATAAGCAATAAAAAGGGTCCCCATTCCCCCTCCCGATTTTTTGTGTCAACCTATATCAGGACGGGACACGGGATATCAGACACTTTCCACTACTTACCCATCACTCTTTATCTATGTTATAATTTTTATAGAAAAAAATAACTTCAGGAGCAAATTCTATGAAAAAACTGCCTATTGGTTTGAACAGTTTAGAGAAGATAATCAAAGGTAATCGCCTTTATGTGGATAAAACAAAAAATATATTGCAATTAATAGATTCAGGGGATTATTTCTTCCTCTCTCGTCCCAGAAGATTCGGAAAAACTTTGACCGTTGATACATTGAAACACATTTTTGAGGGAAATAAAGACTTATTCAAAGGCTTATACATATACGACAAATGGAATTGGGAAGAGAAGTTTCCCGTTATCAGAATAGACTTCTCAATTGGTTTATTTAATTCTGTAGAAAACTTTATAGACAGAATTAACGCCGTATTAAACGAGCATCAGGAAAGATTGGGAATTAAATGCAAAGAAAAGGGGTTTGTAAACTGCTTTAATGAATTGATAAGGAAAGCATACCAGAAATATCAAAAACCTGTCGTTATCCTCATAGACGAATACGATAAACCTATACTTGACAATATTGAAAAGCCTGAATTGGCGGAGGAGATAAGGGATCTGCTCTCAAACTTCTACGGAGTGATTAAGGGATTGGACGAATATTTAAGGTTTGTGCTTTTAACAGGTGTTACAAAATTCAGCAAAGTTAATCTGTTCAGCAAACTGAATAACTTATACGACATAACGGTAAACAGGAAATTCTCAGACATTTGTGGATACACCGAAGAAGACCTTGACAGGTACTTTAGCGAGTATTTAAAAGGAGCGAACAG
>JALWHA010000278.1 GCA_027038695.1 Acidobacteriota bacterium | reverse complement strand
ATCTAAACTTGAAATAAAAGTCAATCAATTAGTATCCGCAAGCAAACTTGCACAGGCAATCGTTTCCGAACTTGATTTAAACAAAATATTCAAACTTGCGAGCGAATCCCTGAAACTATCGGCTCAAATAGGCGTTTCCATACTTTTAGAAAACTCAGACGGGGAATTGGAACAACGATTTATCGACAACATCACCGAGGACTATTTTGTTGAAATATCAAGGGAAATAGGGAATGACCTCCATAGGCAGGTGTATCTCCAAAACAAGATTGTGGTAGTATCTAAAAATAAAAACATTGAAATTTTCAGACTTCTGAAAAAATACCATCCATTAGTAAAGGGAAGCGTTTCGTTGCCGCTAAGAAAATCCAAAAAGAAAATTGGGATAATCAATTTATATCTATTTCAAGAATTATCGATTGAAGAATCTACCCTGCATTTTTTTAATATAATGGCAAACTTTATATCCATCGCGATAGAAAACGCAAGGTTATACAAAACTGTAAACAATTTGAATAACCAATTAAAAGAAAAAATGGACTTTATAGCAAATATAAATAAAGAACTTGAACAAAAGGTTGCCGAAAGAACAAGGGAATTGGAATTAAAAAACAAGCAATTGGAAGCTTTGCTTACTCAATTAAGGACAATAGACAAACTGAAAGACGACTTTATGGGCTTGATGTCACACGAATTAAAAACACCTCTAACGTCAATAATAACCTATGCGGAAACAATTGCAGATGGATACATAACAGACCCTGAAGAATTAAAAAGGTTCAGCCAGGTTATTTACAAAGAGGGAAAATACTTATCTTCAATAGTTGAAAGGGTAATGGATACGGTAAACATTGAAAATAATAGAATTGAATTAATCTTTCAGCCTTATCCTTTAAAAGCCCTTGTTATGGAACAAATGCACCGGCTTGAAGAGCAAATAAAAGAGAAAAAGATAAAAGCCGAAATCAATATAAAAGACACCCTGATTATGGTTGACAATGAACAGGCGGGAAAGGTTATTTACTTTGTCCTTGAAAATGCCATTAAATACAACCCCCGGGGGGAATTGATAAATATTTACTCCTCAATTGAAAATGACAAAGCAAAATTGTACATTGCCGATTCAGGTGCGGGAATTAAAGAAGAAGACATTGAGATAATATTTGACAGGTTTAAACTTATAGAAAAACTTGAACACCATAAGAGAGGATTGGGATTAAGCCTCCATCTTGCCAAAAGGCTAATAAGCAAAATGCACGGCGATATTTATGTTACAAACCCCGGAGGAAAAGGTGCCGAATTCTGCATTGAATTTAAAAAAGCGTAAACCGGTCATTTCAATTATTCCGTTTATAAATGCAAAACCCTTAACATACTTTATTGAGAACAACCCTGAAAAAAATTATGAAATCAGTTATAACTATCCGTCAGAATGCATAGAAAAATTGAAAAACAGGGAAGTTGACGCAGGGATAGTTTCCTCAATAGCAATATCAAAAGTACCTGATATAAACGTTGTTGACGGCATATGCATAGCGTCTCATTCATCTGTGGAAAGCGTTTTATTGTTTTCAAACAAAGATATTGAAGACATAAAAACAATAGGGTTAGACCCCAATTCGGGAACATCAAACGCTTTAATAAGAATACTGATGGAAAAGTGGAAAAACAAAAAATGCAATTATTCATTTTACAATGAAGAAATAGAAACCGCTCTAAACTCCGGTAATTACGACGCCATTCTTGCAATAGGGGACAGAGCATTGCTATTCGGCACTCAAAACCCTTCTCTAATTAAGATGGATTTAGCACTTGAATGGAACCATTTTACAGGCTTGCCCTTTGTTTTTGCAATGTGGCTTATAAAAAAAGACAGCAACTTAAAGCCTGAACTATTCAGAGAAGCGGGGGAAAAGGGGATAGAAAACCTTGCCACTGTTATTGAAAATATAATGATAAAAGGCCAGTCAAACTTAACAAAATATCAGATTAAAAAATACCTTAAAGAAAACCTGCACTACCGTTTCGGCTCAAAAGAAAGGAAAGGCTTAATGCTTTTCTTAAAATACTGCGCTGAAATGGGATTGATACCTCAAAACTACTCTCTGAACCTGATTTAAGGCAAACTAATCTTTCCTAAAATTTGAGGGCTCTTACAACCGGTAACTGAAGGAATTGAAGAGGGGATTTTATTCAAAGTGTTAAAACCTAAAATAGCAAAGCCAATTGCCTCTTTAAAATCCGAACTTATCCCTAAGCTATCTGAAGGAACAACCTCAACAAAAGGAAGAAGTTGTTTTAAACTTTCCATAAAGAAACTGTTATTAACCCCGCCTCCCGAAACAATTAAAACTTCAGGCAAATCCTCATATTCAACAAACATCTCTATTGCTTTTGCAATTGAATATGGAGTAAGGTAAGAGATTGTAGAAAACAAATCGTAAAAATCAAGGTGCCTTCCTGTTTGCAAAACAAAGTCAAGAAATTCATTGCCGAAGTACTCTTTCCCCGTTGATTTAGGGGGTATTCTATGGAAGTACTT
>JALWHA010000277.1 GCA_027038695.1 Acidobacteriota bacterium | reverse complement strand
GGGATATAGTGTCTCATTCAATTATTATTCAAGGAAGTATGATAGCAGTAATATTGTCAGCAAATCTTTTCCTTTATAACAGATTTTTTAAAGGTGACTTAACCTGATTTGCTTCTTTGATGACCGTTACAAATTTTTACCTTATCTTTAAGGATAACAGGCCTATTAATGCGAGAATTATGGAGATCAGCCATAGCCTTACTACCGCTTTAGGTTCGGCTATACCTTTGTGGGTCAAAGTATGGTGATAGGGTGCCCTGTAAACTATTCTCCTTCCCAACCTTGAGCCTATTTTTTCTTGCAGTAAAGATGTAAATATCTCAAAAACAAATAAACCGCCTATTATCAAAAACAAAAACTCCTGTTTAAGGAAAAATGCAACCATTCCTATCACGCTTCCTATGGCAAGGGAGCCTGTGTCTCCCATAAAGATTTCTGCAGGATAGGTGTTAAACCACAAAAATCCTATAATTCCGCCTATCAGGATTGAACAAAATATAACAACCTCTTCCGTACCGGGGATATACGGAAACAAGAGGTATTGTGAAAGCTCCTTATTCCCAATCACATAAGCAAATACAGTGTAAACACCTACGGTTAAAACACTTGTCCCGCTTAACAAACCGTCCATGCCGTCCACTATGTTTACCGCGTTAATAATTGAAAACAAAGTAAAAACAATAAAAATCCCAAAAACAAAATCGGGTAGCATCATTAAAGCGTTTTTATAAAAGGGAATGTAAATTAACGTTTTTAAACCGTCCTGCATAGGGTTTAAAGAAGAAAGGTAAAAAACGGCAAAAGGAATTATAAAAGCAAAAAGCATTAATGTTTTAGCCATTTGAGATAATCCCAAAAGAGAAGACTTGAACCTGACTTTTAGAAAATCGTCTATAAATCCTACAAAACCCGTATATAAAAATCCTATTAGAAGGACAATTACATAGATGTTTCTAAAATCCCCCCAGAAAAACAGGGAAAAAACAACCGAAATAATAATTAGCAAACCTCCGGCGGTAGGAGTACCTTTTTTTGAATAAGCGCTAACTTTTGTTTCTCCCGAAGTGTCTTTCATCCCCTTTTTGTAGAGGAAAACAATAAAATCGGAACCGTATATAAGGCAAAACATCAAAGAAAAAACCATCCCCATTAAAGCCCTGAAGGTGATGTAATTTGCAAGCCTGAAAAAACCGTAATTAACCCCGTTTGCCTGGAACAGTTCAATTATTAATTTAATCATTTTTCCCCTCTAATATTCTGAGAGTTTTAAAGTACTTCTCCCTGACGCTGTACACAGGTTTAAACTCCGATGTGGTTATAAGCATTTTTTTTAAAAAAACCGCCATTTTAGGGATATCGGAGAAACTTGAATGATCTATCGCCAACCTGACGGCGTCAAGCAAAGCCTCTCTAATTCTTATATTTTTATGAATTAAAAACTTTTTATTAGCCTTAATAAAATCATCTTCGTTCAAAATCAAAGCGGAAGCCTTTATGCTTTCACATACAACCTCAAAACTTTCAGTACGTTTATTCAACTTGCCTAAAATATTGGTGATAATTTTCTCATTCCCCGCCAGGTTTTTATAAAAACGAATAAAAAGTGAAATAGATTCCCTTCTCACCTCATAGTATGAATCGTTTAAGGCTTTTTCTATAATCCCTTCAAACTCAGGGAAGAAACTCTCGGAATTTTTAAAAGCAATCAAAACATTTCTTCTCAAAAAACCTTTGTAATTTAAAAAGTTTTTCCATAAAACAGGGTATTTTTCTTCAATCCTTAAAGCACCGATAAGCTTTATCGCTTTATTTACCGTCAGATGATTCGACGATTTAAGATACTCATCAACCTTTATACGATAAAACCTCACATAGAGATTGGATTGTCTCTCTTCGGGTGGAATTGAATTGAGGTAATTTACAAGGTTGTCAAATAACCTTTGAAACTTTACAAATTGAGGTTCAAGCACCCCGGCAATATAGTTTATTTCATCATCTTCCCCGATTAACAACCTATAAACCGTTTCAACAATTACACTTTCACTTTTAGAGTAAAAGAGAGATTTTGCTTTCTCTGCAATATTTCTTCTCCTTTTTTCATCGGCAAGAACCTCTTGAAGTGAACAGATCAAGTCGTCCTTGTCTATGTATTCTTCCCCGTTTTTTTTCTTTTCAAAAAGGATTTCGCATCCGCCTTTTTCGGCAATGCCAATTGCATTTAACTCCTGATGGTCTCCCGGAAGTCCCCTTTTAGGAATCAGTATCGCAGGTTTTCCAAGCGCTAAAATTTCTGAAATAGCTCCGGCTCCCGCCCTTGAAACTATTAAATCAGCGGCCTTCTGATAGTCAAAGATATTATTTATAAACCTCCTTGCTGAATAAAACATATCCCCGTTTCTGTACAGCCTGATTTCCCCTTCCTTTTCCTTCAATTCAAAACCTGCTTTTTTCAATAGGCCAAGGGTATCCTCATAGGCGTTATAGTTTTCCGATTCATTTAACCCCACAGAATGAATAAAAACCGTATTTTCAAATTCCGATAACTCTTTAAT
>JALWHA010000276.1 GCA_027038695.1 Acidobacteriota bacterium | reverse complement strand
ATAAAAAACCTACCTACGAGCCTGCGAATGTTGTGGTGGCTATTGCTTATGAACAGATCGGCAAACCTTATTCTTTAGGGGGAAAAGGGCCAAATTCTTACGATTGTTCAGGCTTGGTTTATTACTGCTACAAACATGCGGGATACAATTTGCCTGCGTGGACAAAGAAACTTAAAAAAGCGGGCAAGAAGGTAACCGGAAAACTGAAATTTAAAAAGCTGAAAAAGGGCGACATCCTTTTCTTTAAAATAGGCAAGATATTCGGAGGGCCTAATCATGTGGGCATTTATGTTGGAAACAGGGAGATGATACACGCCTCCCCTGAAAAAGGAGTAGTTAAGGTTTACCTTGATAAAGAGTATTGGAAAACACACTTTAAATATGCGAGAAGGGTTATCTATTAAACATTGCCGAAAAGCAAAATTGATGCGTTGTCCTGTTTGAAAATAGTTTCAGCAAGATTTTTTACCTGATTAAAATCAACATCTTCAATTAATTTTATTACTTGAGAAAATTCAAAAGGTTTTCCGTAAACAGCCGTGCTTTTGGCGTTGAACATAGATTTGCTTAATGCCGTTTCTATACCCATGCTTAAATTCCCTATTAACTGGTTTTTCCCTTTCTCAAATTCGCTCTCTGTTAAAGTTTCTGAAAGGTTAAAGCACTCTTTTAAAACCGTATTTTTAAGTTTTTCCTCTTTCCCTTTGGATGTTGAGGCGAATATGTAAAGCAATCCCTCGTTTCTATGGTAAGCGGGGAAAGAACTTACCGAGTAAGCCAAACCGAGCTTCTCCCTGATTTTCACGAAAAGCCTTGAACTCATTCCGTCCCCTAAAATATTGTTTAGTATTGAAAGAGCGAACCTGTTTTTATGATTTGCGGGGAAGGTATTAAACCCGAAATATAGGTTTACCCCCTCCATTCCCTCCCTTTTAACCTTTTTTTCAAATATGTTAAATTTTTGTTTATTCTTTGAAGGCAAACAACCAGATTCTTTTAAATTCAATAAGTAGCCTTCAGTCTCATTAAAAAATAAATTCGGTTCAACACTCCCTACAGTGCTTATGATCAGGTTGTTCCCTGAAATCTTTGAATTTTTATAGTTAATCAACTGCTTTCTAGAAAAAGAATCTATGCTTTTTTCATTCCCTAATATCGGCCGTCCTAACTCTTTTTCGGGATAAAGAAGGGAAATAAAGAGTTCGTCCCCGCTGTCGTCATGGTTTTCAGTTGACATTCTCAACTCTTCTTTAACCACACCCTTTTCAAGAACAATATCCTTTTCTTTAAATACGGGGTTTAAAAGCATATCAAAGAGGACTTCCATTCCCTTTTTATAACGGTTAAAAGGCATCTTACAGGTAAAACACAGGTTATCCCTTGTGGTAAAAGCGTCTAATTCCCCGCCTGAGCCTTCTATTTCCGCAGAGATCTCTTCAGCGTTTCTCGTTTCTGTTCCCTTAAAGACCATATGCTCAAAAAAATGGGTAAGTCCGTGTTCATTTTCTCTTTCGTCCCTTGAGCCGCATTTAACCAAAATTGTCAGTGCAAAAACAGGGGATTCATAAACTCTTTGATATAAAATTGTTGCACCTTTGACTTTTTTCAAAACAATCATTTTCACCTCAAAACTCAATAAATTTTAACAAAAAGAAAAGCCGTTGCAATCGGTACCTATCAAAAATAGAGAAAATATTGTATAATTTCTATTCCGTGAGGAGTTTTTTAAACTTTGCAAAAAGGAGATATATATGATTAACATATTGATAAGTGTTTTAGTGGCAATAGATGTGGCGTTAGGCCTTTACGCACTTGAGGTCCATTATGTTATAGGCATACTTACGGGACTTGTTGCAGGGTTAGGGGTTTTCTATATCCTGTCCAAGAGAATGGCCTCCACTTTAACGGCTATAGTTGAAAGGGCTAATAAGATGGCTATGAAGAAAAATTTAGACGGAGCCATTGATGTTTTGAAAGAAGGGTATAAATTCAGGTGGAAACATCCATTTGTAAAGTCTCAACTTGATGCGCAGATAGGTGTGCTTTACTACTACAAAAAAGACTATGACAATGCTTTCCCTTATTTGAAGAAAGGGATTGCTACCCATTACATTGCAAAGGGAATGCTTGCGGTAATATTTTATAAAAGAAAACAGTATGACAAGATGGAAGAAACCTTTGAAATAGCCGTAAAAGCGGCACCTAAAGAGAGTTTGATCTGGGCTTTGTACGCATACTGTATGAATAAAACAGGCAAAAGGGAAAAGGCCATTGAGATTATCAACAGGGGATTGAAAAAAATACCCGGAGACGAAAGGCTTCTTGCAAACTTAAAGGCACTTCAAAACAAAAGGCCTATGAAGATGAAGGCTTACGGGGAGTTGTGGTACCAGTTTATGCTTGACAAAATGCCTGTTATTCAGCAGCAACCTCCTAAATTCGCAAGGTTTAAAAGGAGATATTAGTGGGCAAAAAACTTGCCGTACTTTTATTTTTTCTCCTTGTTTCGGTTTCATGTTCAAATGTAAATAGGATTAGATGGCGGAGTTTTTCAAACGCCTTGCTTGAACAGGAAGAATCTGAGAAGCCTATAATGTTCTTCTTTTACTCTACGTCCTGTATGTATTGTAAATTAATGGAGAAATCCACATTAAACAATAATGGGATAGCTGCAACAATAAATAAAAATTTCATTCCCGTTAAACTTAATATAGACAACAAGCTCCCTATAGGCAAAGACCTCCCTTCCCCTGCGCAGTTGGCCGCAACCTTTAAAGTAAGAGGAGTTCCCGCTATCTTCTTTGTTAACAAAGAGCACAGGGTGATTAAAAATATAAGCGGTTTTCAGCCTGTTTTTCTTTTTCAGAAACATTTAAATGAGGTTTTAAGCGTGTCAAAAGAAAATTAGCATATGCTATAATTTGCTCATGAAAAAATTAGTACTTTTATTGTTTTTCATAATCTTTTCGGCTCATGCTCAAATTGTTAAAGATATAAAATTTAAGCATACCGAACTTATGCCTTTAATACCTATAAAAAAGGGGGATAAACTCACCCCTTCCCTTGTCAGGCAGATTATTGTAGACCTATACAAAACGGATCTTTTCTACAATGTGAAAGTAAAAACAGTTGAGAAAAACGGCGGGGTAACGGTTGTTATTGATACCGTTCCTGCTAAATACTTCGGAAAGATTGCGGCAAAGGGAAAGATAGGAATAAAAAAGAGGAGGTTGAAAAAGCTTTTTCGGGAATTTTATCCGAAAAACAAGATGTTTCGTAGGGAGTCTCTTAAAACTTTTATTGAAACCTTAAAGTACAAGTTTGCTGAATTAGGTTACCCTCACGCTAAAATAGGATTTAAAACCGAAAATGTAGGTGACAGGGTTAACGTATACTTAAATGTGGATTGCGGTGATCCTCTTATAGTGAAATCAATTAAAACAGAGAATAAAAGGTTATATAAAAAGTTTTTTAAAACAAGGGAAAGCCATGTTTACAATAAGGAATTGTTTTTGCATGATTTGAAAAAGCTTAGAGCGTATTTGAGAAAACGTCATTATTTGAATTCTGAGGTTTCTTATAAAGAATATGTAAAAGATAACCGGCTTAGTTTAACGGTTAGCATTAAAAAGGGGAAAAAATTTTCAATTAAATCTAAAAATTTAAAGATAGATAAGGATGAATTAGCCGATACCTGCGTTTTTCTTAAAACCGGGAAAATAAATGATTCCACAATAAAACTTACCGAGAAAAACCTTTACTTCAACGCTTTGAAATTAGGTTATTGCGACCCTAAGATAAATATAGAGGTTAACAAAGATTACCTGTACTGCGAAATTGAAAATCCAGAGAAGAAAAAGTTGGATAAAATTAAAATTCAATCTGACATACCCTTAAAATTAAATAAAAAATTTAAATTCTTCAATAAGTTAACAAAAAGTGACATCTTTGCCGCTCTTAGTACCGAATTGGCTTTAAAAGGGTACTTGAGGCCGAAAATCAGGTTTGTTTATGACCGTGTAAGCAGGGCATTGACGGTAAAGGTTAACAAAGGGCTTTTGTACAAAGTGGGGAGGGTGAACCTGACTTCCGATATTAAGTTGCCGAAAAATGTTTTGCGTACGGTAATTTCAGAAGGTCAAACTTTTAACAACAGAGCAATATCCGGTGCAATTGTTTATTTAAAGTCTTATCTTATTGATCTCGGTTATTTTGACCCTCAGGTGAAAATAAAATTAGGCAACCCCTTAAAGGGGGCAATCCCGGTAGATATTTTCATCAATGCCGGGAAGAAGGTTGTAATTGAAGGGATTGTTATTTTAGGCAATTCAAAGGTAAAAAAAGAGCATATTCTAAAATTTGCAAATTTTAAACAAGGAGATACTGTTTGTAAAAGTGACCTTGAAGATTTTAAAAACAGACTTGAATTTTCCGGATTGTTTAGAAAAGTTGATTTAAATTTAATTGATAAAGGTAAGGGTTATGCTGTTTTATTGGTTAAGGTTCAAGAAAATAGGTTGTATTCTTTTTCTTATGCTGTTGGGGTTAACTCTGACGAGGGTTTAAGGTTTACCGCGAAAATTCGTAAACGTTATCTTTTTAATACCTTTTTAACCGGTATGACCATATTCAGGGTTTCCTCAAAAAGGACTCAGGGTTACTTTACCGTCAGCGGAGAAAAACACTTTTTATCTTCCATTTATTTTACTATTGAAGACAAAGACGATTACAAATTTTCCCGGTTTGGTTTATCTTTGAGTTATAGGTATAATCTATTTTCAAGGATAAAATTTGTAGAATCTCTTGAATTTACCAAAAACAACCTTACAAACGTTCAGGTACCTTTCCAGGAGATAGAAAAAGAGTTGCAGCCTGATTACACTGTCGGGTTAAGAACCAATATCCTTTACGACAGAAGAAACAGTATACTTTTCCCTTCCAAAGGCTATTTTGTTAGTTTAAACCTGTTTCCCGCTTATGTGTTAACGGATGACGAGTTCTTTGTCAAAGCAAGGTTGAAGACGGGGTTCTACTTTAAAAAACTTGAGTTTATAACTACTATTGGAAAAATTTTTACGAAAAACGGCTACCAGGTCCCGATTCCTCAGAGGTTTTTTGCCGGCGGCTCAACAAATTTAAGGATATCTTCATTTGAAAAAGCAGGTCCTCAATTTTCCACAGGGGTATCCAGAGGAGGACAATTTTTGTTTATTTTTAGCGGTGAGTATAAATACCATATAAAAGACATATACTACTTTACAGTTTTTGCCGATATAGGAAATGTATGGGAAGATTCTTCCGATTTTTCTTTTTCGTCCTGTATTAAAGATGCAGGCATAGGTTTAATGGTGAAAACGCCTGTGGGGCCTATGAAGATACAATTGGCGCATAACCTTGATAAAGGCACTTTTCCCTCAAACTACAAATTGGTTTTTTCTTTCGGCACAACATTCTAAAGTTTCTTTGTGAAATTGCAGATTTTTTATTTACTGCAAGTTTATTTGTAAATAATCCGTATATCTCAAGACCTTAATTGAAGCCATAGTAGTAGATTTAAGTGTACCGGGTCGTTGTTTTCCCTGATTCTGTATTTTTTAATAAAAAATACTTGAATGAATGCTCATTCAGTTTTATAATTTTAATTACCAGATTACTCGTAAGGAGGAAAATTATGCGAGAAGTTGTTATTGTTGCCGCAAAAAGGACACCGATCGGGCGCGGCAAAAAAGGGACTCTGGCTAAAACCAGGCCAGACGATATGCTTGCTGTGGCGTTGAAGGGTGTAATAAAGCAGGTTAAAGAACAGAACCCGGATTTTAATTTAAGCGAGATCGAAGATGTTTTAATCGGTTGCGCATTTCCTGAAGCTGAACAGGGAATGAATGTAGCAAGGGTTGGCGCATTGCTTGCAGGTATCCCTCAAGAGGTTCCCGCAGCAACAACCAACAGGTTCTGTGGTTCTGCAATGACATGTCTGCATGCTGCAACTCATGCCATTATGGCCGGTGTAGGGGACATTTACATTGTAGGAGGAACCGAGAGTATGACAAAGGTACCTATGATAGGCAACAAATTTTCCCCGAACCCTAAATTTGTTGAAGGAGATTACCCTCAGGTTTATGTTCCTATGGGTGAAACAGCAGAAAGGGTTATTGATAGATATGGCGACAAGTACGACCTTTCAAGGGAAGCATTGGATAAATTCTCTTACAATTCACATATGAAAGCAATCAAGGCTCAAGATGAAGGCAAGTTTGATGACGAGATTATCAAGATTATTGTAAATAAGACAACAGGTGATATTGAAGAATATACAGGCGAAGTCCCCGAAGGTTGGGTATTGATGGATAAAGATGAATGCCCGAGAAGGGAAACATCAATGGAAGTCCTTGGTAAATTAAGGCCTGTTTTCAGGGTGAACGGAAGGGTCACCGCTGGTAATTCCTCCCCGATTAACGACGGTTCTTCCGCAATGATATTAATGTCAAGGGAAAAGGCCGAAGAGTTAGGTTTAAAGATATTGGGCAAGGTTACAGGTACGGCGGTAAGGGCTTTAGAACCGGAAGTTATGGGATTGGGCCCGATATACTCCACAAGAAGGTTGCTTGACAGGACTGGATTAAAGGTTGACGACATTGACCTCTTTGAGATTAACGAAGCGTTTGCCACCCAGTCAATTGTTTCAATCAACGAGTTGGGTATAGACGAAAGCAAGGTTAACGTAAACGGCGGCGCAATAGCAATAGGCCACCCTCTCGGAATTTCAGGTACAAGAATAATTACCACTCTTCTCTATGAAATGATTAAGCGTGACGCAAAGAAGGGTGTTGCCACAATGTGTATCGGCGGCGGCCAGGGAATTGCTTCATTAATTGAAAGAGACTAAAAAAGGTATAAGAGGTGATACTATGAAAAAGAAGATAAAAAAAGTCGCTGTAATCGGTTCCGGTGTAATGGGTAGCGGTATTGCCGCTCACTGTGCCAATGCCGGCATTCCGGTTGTAATGCTTGATATTGTTCCTAAAAATCTTGAAGAAGGACAGTCAAGAAGCATAATAGCCGAAACTTCCAAAAAGAAACTTGCCAAACAGAAACCTTCTCCTATTTTCTCTAAGGCTGTTCTTGATTTAATTGAAACAGGAAATCTTGAAGACGACCTTGATAAATTAAAAGATTGTGATTGGGTTGTTGAAGTTGTCGTTGAAAACCTTGAGATTAAAAAAAGCCTTTTTAAAAACATCGCTCCTTATTTGAAAGATGACGCAATCCTTTCCTCAAATACGTCGGGAATTCCTATTAAACTGATGAGCGAAGACTTTGACGAAAGTTTAAAGAAAAGGTTTTTAGTTACCCACTTTTTCAACCCTGTTAGATACCTTAAACTCCTTGAGATTATTCCGGGAGAATTGACTGACCCCGAAATAGTTGAATTTATGAAAGACTTCGGGGAAAACGTTTTAGGCAAGGGAGTTGTTTTAGGAAAAGACACCCCGAACTTCGTAGGAAACAGAATCGGTGTTTTCTCAATGATGAACGGCATCCAGCTTATGCAGGAAATGGGGCTTAAGATTGAGGAAGTTGACGCTGTTTTAGGAAAAGCAATGGCAAGGGCAGGTTCGGCAGTATTCGGTACGGCAGACCTTGTAGGGCTTGACACTTTAAAACATGTTGTGGTTAACTCTTACAACGCTTTAAAAGACGACGAGATGAGAGATACCTTTAAACTTCCCGAAGTTGTTGACAGGATGATTGAAAAGGGAATGTTGGGAAGGAAGTCAAAAGCCGGATTCTACACAAAGGATAAAAAGAAAGGCAAGCTTGTTTTAGACCTTGAAACGCTTGAGTACAGGCCTGTTGAAAAGCCTGATTGGAAATCCGTTAAAAAAGCAAAAGAGATATCAAACCCCGGAGAGAGAATTAAAGCGGTAGTTAACACAGATGACTTAGGCGGACAGTTTGCATGGAAAAACACCGCTTACACCCTTATCTACTCTCTTAACAGGTTAGGCGAGATTACCGATACAATTTACAATATCGACAATGCGGTTAAATGGGGATTCAACTGGGAATTAGGCCCGTTTGAGATCTGGGACGCAATAGGGGTAAAAGAGTCTGTTGAAAGAATGAAAGCAGACGGATTTGCCGTTCCAGAAAAGATAAACATTCTTCTTGAAAAGGGAGAAACATTTTATAAAGTAATTGACGGTGACAAATACTACTTTGATTTTGACAAGGCTGATTATGTTAAGATTCCCGTCAGGTTCAACGTTATTCTTCTTGAAAAGAACAAGAGCCTTGGAAACATTGTTGATGAAAACGATTCCGCATCAATTGTTGATTTAGGCGACGGAGTGATCTGCTGTGAATGGCATACCAAGATGAACGCAATTGACGACAAGGTTATTGAAATGATGAACAAAGCCTGCGATATGGTTGAAGCGGATAAATACGAGGCTTTGGTTGTCGGTTCACAATCTCAGCATTTCGGAGCAGGCGCAAATATCTTTATGCTTCTTCAGCTTGCCGAAGAAGGCCAGTGGTGGATGATTGAAGAGGTTACAAGGAAATTTCAGGAAATGACAATGAGGCTTAAGTATTGCGAAAAACCAACCGTTGTTGCTCCTTACGGCTTGACCTTAGGCGGTGCCTGCGAGACCACAATTCACGGGCACAGGGCTGTTTTCAATGCCGAGACGTACATAGGCCTTGTTGAAGTTGGTGTCGGTTTGCTTCCTGCAGGCGGCGGAACAAAAGAAATGCTTATCAGAACAATTAATGACAACAGGGTAAATGTTGACCTGTTAACCGCAACTCAGAAGGTATTTGAGCTTATTGCAATGGCTAAGGTTGCGACAAGCGCTATGGAAGCAAAAGAATTCGGTTATATGAGGCCTTGCGATTTAATGGTAATGAACGGTGATTCGGTGATTTACTACGCAAAACAGGCGGCACTTTCTATGGTAAGGGAAGGCTTTAAGCCTAAAAGGGCAAAAGAAAAGGTTAAGGTTGCAGGCAAAACAGGGTACGCCGCAATGATGCTTGCGGTTCAGAATATGAAAGACGCGGGCTGGATATCGGAGTACGATGCATTTATAGCTTCAAAGATTGCAAATGTTCTGTCAGGTGGGCAGGTGCCTGAAGGAAGTTATGTTTCCGAAGACAGGTTGTTGGAACTTGAAAGGGAAGCCTTTGTTGAACTGTGTGCTCAGCAAAAGACTCAGGCAAGAATAGCACATATGTTGAAGACAGGTAAACCTTTAAGGAATTAATCTCTCTCTCCAATCTCCTCTTACTTACGGGACCCTTCGGGGTCCTTTTTTTATTTAAAATGGTTTTTATGTAATTTCGGCATTTCAGGGCTTGATTAAAAGCAGGGAGTGGGATTAAGTCTGTGGATTAAGTTTGATATGCTAAGTAATGGTGAGCATCGGTTTGGTAAGGTTTTCAAAGATGGGATTGTCAATGGATTCCCACTCCCTATGGGTTCATATAAAATAGAACTGCAATTATTATGCCATAAAACTGTCTAAAAAGATATTAAAAATTTTGATACCATATAAGTTGTCGTGCAAAAGGAGGGAAGATGTTTTTATATAAACATAGGGTTAGATACTATGAAACGGACAAAATGGGGGTAGCGCACCACTCTTCTTTTGTTATGTGGTTTGAAAACGCAAGGATTGAGTTTTTAAGGCACTTTGGAGTTGATTATAAGAGTATTGAGGATAAAGGTTTTAACCTTGCCGTTGTTGAGGTCAGCGGGAGGTTTTTAAAGCCTGTTTTTTTTGACGAGGAGATCTCGGTTAAAGTTGCCCTTTCAAGGTTTGACGGAACATATGCAAAGTTTGACTATGAGGTTTTAAATGATAGAAGTGTTGTTGTTAAGGGGTATTCCAAACACCTTGTTGTAGATAAAAATTTAAAAACAAGTAAATTGCCTGAAAAGATTGTTGAGAAAATAAAAGAAAAGGTTTTAAAGAAAAGTTAAGAAAGGATTTGATATGTTGAAATTCGGAACCGCAGGGTTGCCGCACGGTGCAAAATCATACGAGCAGGGTTTTGAAATATTGGAAAGGTTAGGCCTTGATTCAATGGAGGTTGAGTTTGTTCACGGGGTAAGAATGAAAAAACAGAGGGCTGAAAAGGTGGGGGAGTTAGCAAAAGAGAAAGGGCTTACCTTGACCTGTCACGGCCCTTATTACATCAACCTGAATGCTAAGGAAGAAGAAAAAAGGGAAGCAAGCAAACAGAGGGTTATAAACACGGTTCTTGCCGGCAAATATATGGAAGCGGTTAGCATTACCTTTCATGCGGGTTTTTATCTGGGAATGCCTGCTGATAAGGTTTACGAGAATATAAAGATATCACTTGAAGAGATTATGGAAGATTTAAAGTATGAGGTGGATATACCTCAGATTGCCATTGAAACAACGGGGAAGCCTACTCAATTCGGTGATTTAACCGAGTTATTGAGGCTTGCAAAGGATGTTGATGGGATTTTTGTCTGTATTGACTTTGCACACCTTCATGCAAGGAGTATAGGAAGGTACAATTCCGCAAAGGAAACTGAATTTGTCCTGAAAAAAGTAATTCAGTATATTGGAGAGGGCGCTCTAAAGCATATGCATATTCACATGGCGGGTATAGAGTACGGGCAAAAAGGAGAGAAATACCATCTAAATTTAAAGGATTCTGACTTAAGATACGAGGAGATATTAAGGGTATTAAAAGATTATGACATTGGGGGGGTGCTAACCTGTGAAAGCCCTAACCTTCAGGAAGACGCCTGCCTTCTTAAAGAAACTTATTTAAGAATGTTGTAAACATTTTTTTGATTTTTCCGTAAATCTGTATGTGTGATGAGTTAAAGGTAATAGATAGGGTATTAAAAGGAGATGTAGATGCTTTTGGAATACTGGTTAAAAGGTATGAAAAGCAGATAGTTAACTATATCTTTAGAATGATAGGGGATTATCAGGATGCACTGGAACTTTCTCAGGAGGTTTTTTTGAAAGCGTACCTTGCTTTGAAAACATACAGAAGCGAATACTCTTTTTCAACATGGCTTTACAGAATAGCCAAAAACAGGACTATTGACTTTATAAGAAAAAGAAAGTTAAGTACGGTTTCTATTGAAGGTCAGGGAGACGAAGACAGCGTAAAACCTCAATACGAAGACGCGGGTTTGAAGCCAGATGAGGTTTTTGAAAAAAAGAGAAAAGAAAAATTGGTGGGAAAAGCGGTTTCAAAACTTCCGCTTGAGTATAGAGAGGTTATAATAATGTACCATGTGGACGGGTTAAAATACGAAGAGATTGCCGAGATCCTTGATTTGCCTATAGGGACGGTTAAGAATAGGATATTCAGGGCAAGAAAGATTTTAAAAGAAATTCTGGAAGGTGAAATATGAAAATGTTATGTGAGTTGCTTGAAAGATACTTAAAAAACGAACTGAATAAAAAAGATAAGGAACTTTTTGAGAACCATATTAAAGAGTGTGCTTTTTGCGCAAAACAGGTTGAGTTAGACAGAGAGGTTACGCATTACTTAAATTCTATTCCTAAAGTTAAGGTCCCCGGAAATTTTTCCACAGCCGTAATGGAAAAAATTCATGAGCATAAGCAAAAAGTGATAGGTTGGTATGTTTATGCCGCTGTTGCTTTTATGTCTTTTCTCTCAGTGGTTTTTGTTGTCGGGTTAATAGGTTTGGATAATTTTATAAGTGACGCGGTATCTTTAGGACATAGCGTTTACGATTTCGCAAATTCTTTGGTAACTGCAATTATTACGCTTTCAGGTACATTGTACAATGTTTTAACCCCGGGGAAAGTAAACGGGGTAGTGTTGATTTTTGCATTTATGATAATTCTTACGGTGTTCCTTAAATCTATTAAACTTTTTGCAAGTGTGGAGAAATGAGTAAGAGAATTTTCTTAATTGTTTTGACAATTTTATTATTTTATCCCTTTAGTTCCTTTGCAAAAGGGAAGACAAAACTCTATGTTTTCCCCGTTCATAAAATAAGAATTGATAAACCTGTTAAAGGTGATGTTCTTGTTATAGGAAAAGATGTTGATGTGACTTCAAATGTTGAAGGAAATGTGTCGGTTATCGGTGGAAACATATCGGTGAATGCCAGGGTTAGCGGTAATTGTGTCTCGATAGGAGGGTCTGTTGTTTATGGACAAAACGGCCAAATAAAAGGTTATGAAGTTATTATCGGCGAAGGTTTTGTTAAAAAAAAGATGCTTCTTCTTTTGTTGAATTCATTTTTCTGGATAATAACAATAGGGTTTGGCCTTTACTTTTACGGCGAAAATATTAAAGAAAATGCGTTTGAATTTGCCGATGATTTTATGAGGCTTTTCTTTTTCGGTTTTTATGCCTTAATTACTTTAAGTGTTTTGTCTCTGATTTCTTTCGCCTTGATTAAAACGGGAATTGGTTTTGTTCTGTTTGCATTGATCTTTATAATGGTGTTTGCAATTTATGTGTTTTCAATACTTACGCTTTTTTACTTTTTCGGAGATTTTATTTCTAAAATTTTAAAGATTGATTTCCCCCCTTCGGTTAAAATGATTTTAGGCCTGGTTATTTATCAGGTCTTAAAATTTGTCCCTATGTTCGGTTTTTTAGCCTTTATTATCCTTTTAAGCGCTTCATTCGGAGCAACGATTTACTCCCGTTTCGGAACATTCAAACCCTGGTTCGGATTGCATAGATTCTGGGGGGAATAAAATTCTTTTTAGTTGACAATCCTGTAAAAATCTATATTTTTTAAATGAGATTTTTTTATTTTTATTTTTTTAATTTTGATAAAATAAAATAAATCGGATTGGGGTATGCAGTGTTAACTGAAAGGGAAGCAAAGATTTTAAACATTATAGTTGAGTATTACATAAAGAATGGGGAACCTGTGGGCTCTTCCTACATTTCTTCTCGTTACAGGGAGAACGGCAGGTCTTTGTCTTCCGCCACTATTCGAAATATATTCAAAAAGATGGAAAGTAAGGGAATAGTTGAAAAAACTCATCTTTCTTCGGGAAGAGTTCCTACAAAAACCGGTTTTAAACTGTATTTGAGTCGATTGATTCAAGATTTTAAAAATAACAATATTAAGTCCGCTGAGTTAGGAGAAATTTCGAGTATACATGCCAATAAAGATTTAATGTCTGATTTGGAGGGTTACGCCGAAATACTTGAACGGGAAACCGGTGCGGTTTCTCTTTTATTGTTACCTGATTTTTTTACCGCAAGAATAAAAAGAATTGACTTTGTAAAGCTTTCGGAGAAAAAGGTTTTGGCGGTAATAGTATCGGTTAATAATATATTCAGGGAGACTGTCGTAGAAATGCCTTATGCCGTAAGTTACAGGGAACTCTTAACCGCTTCCAACTATATAAACTTAAATTTTTCCGGATTAACTTTGTTTGAAATAAAGAAAAATCTTTTAAATTCAATGAAAAACGGACTTAATAGGCTGAATGATACAGTTACAAATATAATTAAGATAGCTTATGAAAATCTGAATAAGGTTGACGAAGAGGATGGCGGGATAATTATAAAAGGCCTGTCAAATATTTTAGACGAAAGGTATGTTAAAGAGGTAAGGATATTGAAGAATTTAATAGAAAATTTTGAAAAGAAAAAAAATCTTTATCATTTGATAGCCGGTTATATAAATAGTGAATTGACAATTAATCTGGATTTTCCGGTAGAAAACTTTAGTTTTATAATATCCTCTTACAGTGTTGCAGGGGGTGGGAAAGGCGCTTTCGGTTTAGTTGGGCCTTTAAGGATGGATTATAAGAAAAATGTCTCAATAATGAGGCATATAACTCATACTATGATAGAGCAAATGTTTGTAAAATAAATATATAAAGAGGTGGATTATGAACAAAAAAGGGGAGGGCAAGGAGAATATGGTAGAAAAAGAAGTTGTTGAAGAGAAGGAAATTGAAGAAGTGAAAGATACTAAAATGCTGGAAGAGCAGTTAAACAGGATGAAAGAAGAAGTGAAAAAGTTAAAAGAAGAGAACGCCAAATTAAAAGACGCTTATATAAGAAAAATTGCCGATTTTGATAATTTAAAAAAGAGGACTCAGAAGGAAAAAGAAGATGCGATAAAGTACGGTAATGCGTCATTATTGTTATCCATACTTGATGTGGTGGATAACTTTGAGAGAGCGGTGGCGGTTGAACCTGAAAAAAGTGATTTTCACTCTTTTTACGAAGGAATAAGATTAATAGAAAAGCATCTTAAAGAAATTTTGCTATCAGCAGGAGTTGATGTTATTGATCCGATTAATAAACCCTTTGACCCGTTTTATCATGAGGCTATGATGAAAGAGATGAGGGACGATGTGCCAGATGGAACAGTGACTACAGTGTTTCAGAAGGGTTATAAGTTTGAAGATAGGTTGCTGAGGCCTGCAAAGGTAAAAGTGGCTATCAACCCTAAAACCCAGCAACAGGAAGATAATTCTAAATTTTCTGAAAATGAGGAAAGTGAGGAATAGTTATGAGTGTTATTCTTGGAATTGATCTTGGAACTACCAATAGTTGTTGTTGTTTTATTGAGAATAATGCACCTGTTTTAGTCCCTAATAAAGAGGGTTCAAGGGTAACTCCCTCGGTTGTTGCTTTTACGGATAAGAAAGAGATATTTGTGGGACATATTGCAAAGAGGCAGGCAATTACCAATCCTGAGAATACGGTTTACGGTATTAAGAGGCTTATAGGCAGAAAGTTTGATTCAGAAGAAATTCAGTCTATGATTAATACATTGCCCTATAAGGTTATCAGTGAGGATAATGGAGACGCCTGGGTTGAGATAAGGGGAGAAAAGTACTCTCCTCAGGAAATATCTGCTTTTATTTTAAAGTCTTTAAAAGAGAGTGCTGAAGAGTATTTAGGTCAGGAAATTACAGAAGCAATAATTACAGTTCCAGCTTATTTTAACGATGCTCAAAGACAGGCAACCAAAGACGCAGGAAGAATAGCGGGGTTGGAAGTTTTAAGAATTATTAACGAGCCTACCGCCGCGGCACTTTCATACAGGGATAATGATTTAAATGGTAAGATTGCTGTTTATGATTTAGGGGGCGGAACATTTGATATTTCAATTTTAGATGTATCGGAAGATGTTTATGAGGTTCTTTCTACAAGCGGCAATACCTTTTTAGGTGGTGATGATTTTGACAAAAAGATTATGGATTGGATTATTGATTCTTTTAAAAAAAGTCACGGAATTGATTTAAGCGAAGATAAGATGGCTTTGCAGAGGTTAAAAGAGGCTGCAGAAAAGGCTAAATGTGAGCTCTCCGTTGCGGAAGAAGTTGAAATAAATCTTCCTTTTATTGCTGCAGACGATACAGGTCCAAAACATTTTGTTGCCACATTCTCCAGAGAACAATTTAATGAAATGGTTAAGGACCTTGTTGAAAAAACGCTTGAACCTTGTGAAGAGGCCTTGAGATTGGCAAACCTGAAAAAGGAGGATATTGACCATATTATTCTCGTGGGAGGGCAAACGAGAACGCCTTTGATTATTGATACGGTGAAGGAATTTTTCGGTAAAGAACCGAGAAGAGATAATAACCCTGACGAGGTCGTCGCCATCGGTGCGGCTTTGCAGGGGAGCATTATTTCCGGAGACGTTAAAGATATCGTTCTTCTTGACATCACTCCTCTTTCTTTAGGTGTTGAGACTAAAGGCGGTTTATTCGTTAAATTAATTGAAAGGGGAAGTACTATCCCTACGAAGGCAAGCCAGGTATTCACCACCGTAACACACAACCAGTCCAAGGTTGCTATTCATGTATTACAGGGGGAAAGCGAGTTGTCAAAGAATAATATTTCTCTCGGTTATTTTGAATTGGTAGATATTCCTCCCGCCCCTAAAGGGGTTCCGAGGATTGAGGTTACATTCGAAATTGACGCAAACGGTATAGTCAATGTTAGTGCGGTGGACCTTGATAGCGGGAAATCACAGAGCATGGAGATAAGGCCTTCAAGCGGGTTGTCGGAAAAACAGATTAAAGAGATTATTGAAAAGGCTGAAAAGAACAAAGAAGAAGAGGCAAGGTTGAAAAGAATTATTACCACCAAGAATTCAATAGAGAGTTTGCTTTCAAATATAGAGAAATCTTATGCTCAGTTTAAGGGGCAAATACCTGACGACTTTAAAGAAAAAGTAAGAAATCTAATAATGGAAGCAAAGAGTGCTTTAAAGGTTGATGATATTGAGGTTTTAGAAGATGTACTTGTGGATTTAAAGCAGGTTTCAGACAAATTTGCCAATTTTCTTCTTTACGGCAATTTAAACTGAACAAGTTTATCAGATAGGGGAAAACATGAAAGACTATTATAATATTTTAGGTGTGGATAGAGACGCATCTTTTGACGAAATTAAAAAAGCATACAGGAAATTAGCCCTAAAGTATCACCCGGACAGGAACCCTTCCCCTGAAGCGGAAGAAAAATTTAAGGAAATCGCGGAGGCGTATGCCGTACTTTCCGATCCTGAAAAGAGGCAAAGGTATGATTCAGGTGGATTAAACGGGGTTGATATTGATTTTGAAGATCTTTTCGGCGGGTTCGGAAGTATCTTTGATGTTTTTTTCGGAGGCGGAAGAGGGCGTACTTCGTCTGATAGGTACTCACCTAAAAGAGGCAATGATCTTCAGTACACTCTTGAGATAGATCTGGAAGAAAGTTTTAAGGGAACGTTGAGGGAGATTGATATTGAAAAATATAATACCTGTGAGTATTGCGAGGGAAAGGGTGCTGCAAAAGGTTCACAAGTAACTCCCTGTCCTGATTGCGGAGGCAGAGGATCGGTTGTGTATCAACAGGGCTTTTTTACAATGAAAACAACTTGTCCGAGGTGCAAAGGGGAAGGCACTATCATCTCTAACCCCTGCAAGTTTTGTGGAGGCAGAGGAAGAGTGTTGAAGAGAAAAACTGTGAAAGTTAAAATCCCGGCAGGAGTTGACAGGGGGGATACCTTGAGAATTCCCGGTGAGGGGGAAGCCGGATTAAACGGAGGGCAATACGGAGACTTATACATCGTTATTGATATTAAAGAAGATAGGGTTTTTTCAAGGAAGGGGCAAGACCTTTTTATTGAAATTCCCATTACTTTCTCGCAGGCGGCTTTAGGGGATAAGGTAAAAATTCGTTATTTCGGGGAAGAGGTTGATGTTGATATACCTGCGGGTATTCAATCAGGGGATTTAATTGAGGTAAAAGGAAGAGGTTTTCCTGAAGTGGGAGGCAACAGACGAGGGTCATTGTTTGTTAAAACAGTCGTTAAAACCCCGAAAAAAGTATCAGGAGAAATGAAAAGATTGTTTGAACAGCTGGCTATTCTTGAAAAAAAAGAACAGGTGTCTTTATGGGACAAACTTAAAAATGTTTTTGTTAAAAAAAGTGTATGAATAATAATAAATATGATTCTTTTGAAGATAAAACCATTTTTGTAAAAAACGGCAATCAGGAAGCAGCTCCCTGGGATAGAACGAGGATAATTGCTATCTTAATGGAAGAAAGCGGGCTTCCTTTCCAGATTGCCGAAAAGATAGCGGATGATGTTCAAAAGGCGGTGTTTTCTTCTAATCTTAAAAGTGTTTCTTCTTCTCTTTTGAGGGAATTGGTTAATTTAAAACTGTTGGAATACGGATATACAAAAATACTAAATAAAACCAGGGTTTTGGGATTGGCGGTTTCCGATGTTAAAGACGCGGTTAAAAGTGATATTCCGTATAATGCGGTTTCTCCCCTTTCCCCTTTTTTGTCTTCAATGTATATCGCAGACACCGTTAAAAGCCAGTTTGCGTCTTTAAATGTTTTTTCAGAAAAATCAGTTGACCTCCATTATCAGGGTAAGTTTCATATAAACGGTATAAAGGGAATTGATAGGCTTTTTTCAGTACTTTTAGATGTATCAAAACTATTGAATTTTTCTTATACGGGGGATAATTTCTTTTTAAAAAAGCCCTTGTCTTGTAATGACTTTTTTAGAAATTTAGAAAAAATTGCGGGTTTTTTATCTGCATTTGTAAATTCTTCCGTAACTTTTTGCGGGTTTGAGAAAATTTTTAAATACTTTGAATGTGAATCTACGAAAAAAAGCATTTTTTCGGATTTTATAGAAAACCTTGAAACCGTGCTGTTAATAGGAAATCCTGTTAAATTGTATTTAAAGGATAAAGATTTAATAACAGCGGCTTCAACTTTGTATTCTCATGGATTTTATTTAAAATCCGAGGTGATAACGGCAAAAGAAAACTATGTTCCAGCGAGAAATATTGCCATATACGATGCTTTTACATGTGAATCTAAGTTTATAGCCGAAAATATCACCGTAAATTTACCCGGCATAGCTTTGGAATCTACAGTAAAAGGGAAAGATTTTTTTAAGCAATTGCAAAAGCACCTTGAGAATATATTTTCTGCCTTTTCTAAAAAAGGGGTTTTTATCGAAAAGTTAATGATGGTTAGGGGCCGCTCTGTTTTTGATTTTTTGAAAAAACTGGGCTTTAACCCTCTTTCGTCATTTTATGCGGTTTCTATTTGCGGGTTGCAGGAGGCTGTTTCTCTTTTAAGGGAGAAGGTTAAATTCGGGTTACAAGATTATGAATTTGCTTTTGAAATAGTGTTTAAGTTGAAAGAGATGCTTAAAGAGTTAGAAGAAAAACACAAAATAAAGGTTTTGTTAACCGATTCGGACCAGAGTGATATTTCTTACAGGTTTGCAAGGCAGGATTTAAAGTTTGAACCTTACTATATCAGTAAAATTGTAAAAGGAGAGATTGCTTCGGGGGGCGTATATTACTCGCAAAACGCTTCTTTTTCCTTAAACCGTTATCTTGACGTAAATGAAGTGATTGACATAGAGGAAAGGGCAAAAGAATACTTTGACTTTCCGTTTAAAACAATTATAAAACTTATTGATTTTGAGAATATTAAAGTTTTCTCAACCGATAGGAAATACTCTTATTTGATGTTGACACAGGATTTTTCGGTTTGCTATCATTGTAATGTTATGGAAAGCGGTATTTACAAATCATGCCCTAAGTGTTTGAGTGAAAATATAGTGAATTATTTTTATCTATACTCAAACTATGCCCCCTTTCAAAAACTGAATAGGGCGCTCAGGGTTATGATGAAAAAAGTCGCGTATTATGAGGAGTTTACTATCTAAAAATTTTTAGGAGGTCACGGTATGAAGTCTTTTAAGACACTGTTTGCCTTGATGCTTATTGTCCTGGGCAGTATAGGTGTATTTGCCCAGACAAACACAAAGGCAACCGTAATGGGTAAAGTGGTTGACGACACAGGTGCTGCGTTGCCTGGTGTTGCGGTTGTATTTACCAATGTGGACACAGGTTACAAGAGAAGTGTTGTAACCGCGGAAGACGGTAGGTTTCAGGCGCCGTATTTGCCTTTGGGGAAATACAATGTAGAGGCGTCATTATCAGGATTTTCAAAGTATACCGCTAAAAACCTTACATTAAGGTTAGGCGACGTTATTACCTTAAACATTACTTTGAAGCCTGAGAATTTAGAGGAAACAATTACGGTTACTGCAGAAGCGCCTTTGATTGAGGTTAACAAAGTTGATGTTGAGTCTAAGGTTGATGATCAGTATATTGAAAGTCTTCCTGTAAACGGCAGGGACTTCAAAGATTTCGTAATGTTAACCCCGGGTGTTGTTGAAGCCGCAGGCGACAGGGTTGCCGGCGAAGGGACAAGGGGTATTATGAACAACCTGCAGATTGACGGTGCAGGGTATAACTCCACATTCTTTGGTGAACAAAGGGGTTCAACAAGGATTCCTTTTACCTTTTCTCAGGAAACAATTAAAGAATTTAACGTTATTCAAAACGGATACTCAGCTCAGTACGGAGATGCTTCCGGTTTGATTATTAACGCTGTTACCAAATCAGGTTCTAACGAGTATAAAGGTTCGGCATGGTGGTATAAGAGGAAGAATGAATGGATGTCTTCTTATGCTCCTAACGAACGTTATACCTCGGAAGACCTTGACAAAAGAAAGGTACCCGAATTTGATTTAGACCAGTTCGGTTTCACATTTTCAGGTCCTATCATTAAAGATAAATTGTTCTTTTTCTTTTCATACGATGGACAGAGAAAGGATTCTACCTTTTTAAGTGATTTTAAACCGGGACCGGGAAAGAAACCGTACCATCAGAACTTAAGTGATTTTGAAGCGTTATTCCCTGAAATTGTTAAGGCTAACGAAGGATGGTGGCCTACAACCGAAGATAATGACGTTTACTTTCTGAAATTAGATTGGAACATCAATGAGGACAACCACTTAACATTCCGTATTAACTATCAGGATTTTGATGCGGAAAACGGAACCAATACAAAATACCACACAACCGGTAATACCAGTAACGGACTTGAAACAGATAAGTCTCTTTCAATAGTTACTGAGTTAACCTCTGTTTTAAATGAAAATATGTACAATGATTTAAGGGTTCAGTACGCAAGGGAAGAAAGGCCGAGATATGCAAATTCAACAGACATGATGGAAGTTGTAATCGGTCACTATGATGCGGTTTTCGGACAGAACAACTTCTTACCTAACGGTCTTGACGAAGATACCGTAGAGATTATGGACGATTTCACCTGGATGGTAGGCGACCATACAATTAAAGCCGGTTTCAGGTATGCTAACTACAAGTATGACGATTACTTCTTCAGATTTCAGGGTGGAAGTGTTACTTTCTATGATCATTATTATCATGGACGGTTAATTAGAAACGGTTATGAAAACTTTATTCGCTGGATGAACGGTGAGGAATTAACTCGCAATGACGGTAAATATATCCAGTCTTTCTCCAGTATTGACGGAAGGGTAAATTACAATTCAGACGAATACGCTCTTTACTTGGAAGACGAATGGCAGGTAACCGATAAGTTATTTATGACAGCAGGTTTAAGGTGGGAAGCTCAGTACTATGACGATATGATAAACCCGAACCCTGCATTAATGAACGTTGACCTTCCTGCTTATACTGGCTATACTGCAGGCGGATACAACCTTCAGCAGATTCCCGATGATTCAGACAACATTGCTCCAAGGTTTGCTTTAACTTACGATCTTAAAGGCGACGGAAGCCAATTGATCAGGTTCGGTGCAGGTTACTTCTATTCAAGGACCCCGTCTCTGTTGGTTGCAAATGCAATGTTAACAAACGGTATCAATGTTGTTAGAATGGAATTTAACCCAGAGGATGGTTTGTTCCCGACAAATCCTTATGACAGGATTGACCCCAGTGAATTAACGCCTCAGAATTCTAAATCTCCTACAGTTTTCTTTTTTGCTCCTGATTTTGAAAATCCCTACACTTTCAAAACCTCTCTTTCTTATGAAGCAAAGTTAAATGAAAACTGGAAATTCGGTATTGACTTGAAGTACACAAGGGGTTATCACTTTGAAAGAAAGTTAGATGTTAACTTAGGAATCAAAGACGATAATCATGACGGTGTTCAGGATACTGATGATTGCGGAAGGTTGCTCTGGGATTACGGGCACAGGCCTAACAGAGATTTCTGGCAGATGATAATGTTTAAATCCGATGCTGAGTCTAAGGCTTCCTCTATAACCTTCAGAATTGAAAAAAGGTATGCTGACAGATGGTCAATGTTTGCTTCTTACACCTTAACAAGCGCATACGATAACGACACAAACGAAAGAAGTGTTTCTTCTGGTTCTGCATTCCCGACAAACCCGGCAGATTTGATGACTGACTGGGGAAGAAGTGATTACTATCATAAGGGAATGTTTAAACTCTCTTTCACCGTTGATATCGGTTGGGGTGTTAAACTTTCAGGTTATCACAGATTCTACACAGGAAGGCCGTGGAGCGCATACGCAGGTTACGACGTTAACGGTGACTACTATAGAAATGATAGGCCGTGTATTGATGGAAAGGTTGAAGCAAGGAATACCAGAAGACAACCTAATTTCTCACAGACAGACTTGAGGCTTTCCAAGGTTTTCAGAATCTGGAGAGGACAGACTATTGAGTTTATGATTGATTGCTTTAATGTTTTTGATAAGGCTAACAGGTGGACTACTAATTACGATATTAGAAAATCTTACTTCGGTACTTTGAACAATTCAACTTACACTCCGAGAACATTCCAGTTAGGCCTCAAATACAGGTTCTAATAGTTTAAGTAACGAATTTAATTTAGCCCCGATGAAAATCGGGGCTTTTTTTTTGCAAAATATTTTGAATTTTTTGTTAAATGTATTATGTTAGTTTTATGAGAAAAAATGAGGAGTGCAATATGGTGAACAGAGAAATATTTAGAAAGTATGACATAAGAGGGGTTGTAGGAAAAGATTTAACCGAAGAAACAGTCGGTTTAATCGCTTTAGGTTTCGGTGCTTTTTTAAAAAGGAAATTAGGTAAAAAAAACCTTACTGTTTTACTGGGTGGCGACGCGAGGGAATCAACCCCTGAATTTAAAGAGGTTTTTACAAAAAATTTAAACAAATTGGGGATAAACGTGCTTGACTGCGGGCTTGTGCCGACACCGATAGTCTATTTCGGTGCAAACACACTGCAGGTTGACGGCGCATGCCAGATTACCGCTTCCCATAACCCGCCTGAATACAACGGTTTTAAGCCATTAATTGGGAAAGACTCATTAATGGCTGAAGAGATTCAGGATGTTTTAAAAATTATTGAATCTAAAGAGTATGAAAGGTTTTTTGTTGATGGCTTCAATGCTGAAAACAAAGAGATAGATTTGATTTCAGGTTATAAAGAGTACTTTAAAAACAATTTTCCTTCAGATTTGGGAAAGGGCTTGAAAGTGGTGTTAGACGCAGGAAACGGGATTGCGGGAATAGTTGCACCTAATATTTTCAGATCTTTAGGCTGCGAAGTGATTGAACTTTACTGTGATGTTGACCCTAAATTCCCGAACCACCACCCTGACCCCACGGTTGAAAAGAATATGATAGATTTAATTGCAAGTGTGAAAGATAAAAAAGCGGATTTAGGCATTGCCTTTGACGGGGACGGAGACAGAATCGGGGTTGTTGACGATAAGGGGGAAATTATCTGGGGTGATATGCTTTTAACCATTTTTGCACTTTCAATTTTAAAAGAAAAAAAAGAGGGTACTTTTATCGGAGAGGTCAAGTGTTCACATGTGTTTTATACTGAAGTTGCTAAAGCAGGCGGCAAAGCAATTATGTACAAAACAGGCCATTCTTTGATAAAGAAAAAGATGAAAGAGGTTAATGCCGTACTTGCGGGAGAAATGAGCGGCCATATGTTTTTTGCAGACAGGTATTTCGGTTATGACGACGCTATATACGCGGGAGCAAGGCTTGTTGAGATTTTAAAAAATGAAAAAAGAAAATTGTCTGAAATATACGGAGAATTGCCGAAACCGGTATCTTCTCCCGAAATAAAGGTTGATTGTCCCGACAGCAAGAAGTTTAAGGTTATTGAGAATATTCAAAACGCACTTTTAAATAAGCAAATTGAAATTGAAGGCCTGGGAAAAGTAATTACCGTGGACGGTGTTAGAATGGAATTTGAAAACGGGTGGGGGTTAATCAGAGCTTCAAATACTCAGCCGGTATTGGTTTTGAGGTTTGAAGGGTTAACCGGGAAAGACCTGAAAGATATTAAAGAAAAAACCCTGGCTCTGTTAAATACCTTTTTGAGCCAGAGTTAGTATTTAAAAAACTTAAAATACTGGTTTGGGGAGGTTGTAATACCTCCCTTTTTGATAGAGTGATTTATAGAAGTTAGAGAAGAATTTGAATTTTTCTTTCATTTTTAATACTTTGGTCATCTTTGCAAGGTAATAAACCGTTAGGGGATTGTAATTATCCAGTTCATAGCCCTTTGCCTCATTTAAATAGCCGTAATAGTACTTTCCGTTGTTAAACAGGAAAAGGCCGTAATCCCTCCTTATTTTGATAGAATCAGGATGTTTTTTCATTGCTTCAGAATACCAATGTAGTGCATTTTGCCTGTCGTTTTTCTTTTCGTAGAGTTTTGCAATTTTCCACATTATTAAATGAGGTTTATCAATATCCTTTTTGGTTTTTAAGATGTTTTTCAGGTATTCAATAGCGTCGTCAATGGACCTTTTGTTTGCAAGAAAATCGGCATAGGACGCATAAATATTGTAAACTCTCGGATTGTATTTTAATGATTCTTTAAGGTATTTAATCGCTTTTGCTTTTTCTCCCTTTTTCAATAACATAATGTACATGTTGTACAGAGCCCTGACATTGTTAGGGTACAACTTTAAATCCTGTTGCAAAATGCTTATATAGTCTTTGTATTGCTCATTTCTTTTATAGGTATTAATTGCGTTGAAGCAGATTAGCAGTATCACTAATGTCGGGATTAATTTTTTGTATTCAATTTTTACAAATAGATAGCCTATAATTGCGCTTAAGCCTATTAGGGGGAAGTACATCCTGTATTCATAAGCAATATCTAAAGGGATAATACTGTTTTCCAGGCTTAAGCCTATAAGGATAAAGGAGGTGAAAAAGGATAAGTATTTTCTTTTGCATACAAAAACAAAGGCAATAGACAGAATTATCCCTATCAAAGACAGCAAAGTGGTTACGGGATTGAACAAAGATGTTGATAAAGGATAATTGTAGTTTAGTGCAAACCTTTTAAAGTAAGGGAAGAACACAAGGGATAGGTAATGAAAAATAACCCTCGGTTCTGTGAGTATCTTTCCGCCCATAGGCATACCCTTTAGTTTGTAACCGTTTTGAAAACTTTTGTATAAATTAAATCCGTAAGGGGATAATGCAAGGATTGTTATTAAAATGAAGAATGCGGTTCCGTATGCGAAAATCTTTTTGTCTTTCCCGTTTTCAAGCCAGTAAAGAAAAAAGAGGATAGGGAAAATCAAAACAGCGTTTTCTTTAAACCCGAATGCAAGAATTATGCAGACAAATGAATAAAAGTATTTTTTATTCAGGTAAAGAAGTATGGACAAAAGGCTGAACAACGTCATTCCGAGAGCCATTCTTTGTACAATATATGATACGGCTGAAGTTTGAATTGTCGCGGTTGCGAAAAACAATGCCGAGATTAACGCCGCGTTTTCTCCGTTTTTGTTTGCTTCCAGTCTTTCCCAGACCTTTTTTACTACAAAGAAAACAAGGATAATATTTAATAAGTGGAAAATAAGGTTGACAAGGTGATAGTAAAAGGGTTCCATTCCGAAAAAGTAATAGTTCAGGGCAATTGAGAGATAGGATAAGGGTCTTATTCCCCCTTTGGTGCAGGTTAAGACCTGCATAATAGAAATAGGAGTCAGGTCTTTAATTAAAACCCTGTAGTTGTAAACTATGTTGTTGAAATCGTCAAAGATAAAGTCTCCGTTAAGAGAGGGAAGGTAAATTATTACCGTTATTATAATAGTTACAATTAATATTATTGAAACCTTTTTGTTTTTCATTTTGACTCCTTAAATTCATTTTTTTCTATAAATAGGATATAATAAATTCTATGAA
>JALWHA010000275.1 GCA_027038695.1 Acidobacteriota bacterium | reverse complement strand
ACCCAGGCAGAACAACTTGAAAATGCCAAAAAAGCGGCTGAAATGATGTTCCATGTTATAAAAAGCGGATACAAACTTCTTGTCGTTCACGGCAACGGGCCTCAAGTAGGAAATATCCTTATTCAACAGGAGAGGGCTATAAGCGAAATACCCCCTTACACTCTTGATATTTGCGGGGCAATGACCGAAGGAAGCATGGGGTATATGATTGAAAGAACTTTAATAAATAGGCTTATTGCCGCTAAAGAAGAGCCGAAAGTTTCAACCGTTATAACCGAAGTTGTCGTTGACCATAAAGATCCCGCCTTTAAAAACCCTACAAAGCCTGTAGGGCCTTTTTATCCCGAATTTAGAGCCGAAGAGTTAATGAGAACAAAGAAATGGCATATGAAGGAAGATGCGGGAAGGGGATGGAGAAAAGTTGTCCCATCGCCAAAGCCTCTGGAAATTGTTCAACTTGACGCAATAAAGGTTCTTCTTGATTCAGGTTATACCGTTATAGCAGGAGGAGGTGGCGGTATTCCTGTTAAAAAAGACCTGTCAGGATATTTACTTGGAGTTGAAGCGGTAATAGACAAAGATTACACCTCAAGTTTGTTAGCAAGAAAACTAAATGCGGATTTGTTTATTATTCTAACAGGTGTTGATAAGGTTTTTAAAGACTTCGGCAAGCCGTCTCAAAAAGCTTTGGATAGAATTACCGTAGCGGAGGCCGAGGAGATGCTTGAAGAGGGGCAGTTCCCTGCAGGTAGTATGAAGCCTAAGATCGAAGCGGCCATAGAGTATATTAAACACGGGGGGAAAGAGGTATTGATTACCTCAGCGGAGGCTATTGAAAAAACAAACGATATATCAGCGGTAGGAACGAGGATTGTGCCGTGAAACATCTTTTAACACTTAAGGATGTTAAAAGAGATGAGATTTTAACGGTTTTTAACATAGCGGATAATATAAAAAATTTTCCTGAAAACTTTTCCGATTTTTTAAAAGGAAAAGTAATAGGGCTTTATTTTCAAAAAGTATCAACAAGAAGCAGGTTTGCCTTTGAAAGCGGAATATACAGATTGGGCGGGAATCCTGTTTTCTTTAAAACGTCAGAATTACAATTGTCAAGAGGAGAATCCGTATACCATACCGCCAATGCATTATCCAATTATTTAGACGCACTTGTTATCAGGGCTTTATCCCATCAGGATGTTGAAGATTTTGCTAATTTCGGTTCAATTCCCGTTATCAATAGTATGAGTGCGATGTATATTCCTATTGTGGCTTTAACCGTAGGCTATACCGTAAAAGAAATTAAAGGTGATTTTAAAGGGTTTAAATTCGTTTATGTGGGAGACGGGTACAATACCTGCCATTCCCTTATGCTTTTAAACAGTATTTTCGGCAACAAATCGGTTGTTATAACTCCTAAGGATTACGAGCCTAACCCGGAGGTTGTTGAAATTTGCGAAAATTTTAATAAAGAAAGCGGAGGAAGGTTAACAATTACAAATGATATTAATTTTATAAAGGGTGCAGACATTATTGTCACCGATGTGTGGGTATCTATTGGAATGGAAAAGGAAAAGGAAAAAAGGTACAGGGATTTTAAAGGTTATACCGTGAATAATGAATTAGTGAAAAAAACCGGCAAAGATGATGTTTTAGTATTTCATCCAATGCCGTTGCGTATAGGGGAAGAGATTTGTTCTGACGTAAAAGACAAATTGGTTATTAATGAATACTCTAAGAATTTAATGTATGTTTCCCAGTCTATTCTGGTAAACATCTTTTCAAAGGAGGAGGAGTAATGAAAAAGACCAATGTTATTATCATGGGTGCAGCAGGAAGGGATTTTCACAATTTTAATTGTTTTTTCAGGGATAACGAGGAGTATAACGTAGTGGGGTTTACCGCGACTCAGATCCCCGATATTGCAGGCAGGGTATACCCGGCATCATTAGCAGGCAAACTTTATCCTGTCGGGATTCCTATTTTTGCTGAAGAAGATTTGCCTCAACTTATAGAGAAATTCAATGTTGAACTTGTGGTTTTTGCATATTCAGATGTGCCTTATGAATATGTAATGCATAAAAGTGCTCTCGTAAATGCCGCAGGTGCGGACTTTATGGTTATGGGCGGACACAGAACAATGTTAAAGTCGTCAAAACCGGTAGTTGCCGTTTGTGCGGTCAGAACAGGTTGCGGAAAGAGCCAGACAACAAGAAGGGTTTGCGATATTTTGCAGAGTATGGGTAAAAAGGTTGTTGCTATCAGGCACCCGATGCCTTACGGCGACCTTGAAGCACAGAAGGTTCAGAGGTTTGAGACGATTGAAGACTTGCATAAACACAAATGTACAATTGAGGAAATGGAAGAGTATGAGCCTCATATAGCCAAAGGAATTGTTGTTTATGCAGGGGTTGACTATGAAGCGATATTAAGGGAAGCGGAGAAAGAGGCTGATGTTATTGTTTGGGACGGCGGAAACAACGATATGCCGTTTTACAAACCTGATCTAATGATTACCGTTGCCGACCCGCACAGGCCGGGCCATGAACTTGAATACTATCCCGGCGAAGCAAATGTTCACCTTGCTGATATAGTGGTAATAAACAAGGTTGATACCGCCGATTACTTTGACATTGATGAAGTAAGGCAGAATATCAGGATGTTGAATCCTGAAGCAAAGATTGTTGAAGCCGCATCTCCGATCTTTGTTGAAGACCCGTCAGTAATTGAGGGTAAAAGGGTTCTTGTTGTAGAAGACGGTCCCACTTTGACCCACGGAGGTATGGAGTACGGCGCGGGAACGGTTGCCGCTGAAAAATTCGGTGCTGAAGAACTTGTTGACCCGAGGCCGTGGGCTGTCGGTAAAATTGAATATACTTATCAAAAATACCCTGATATCGGGATTCTTCTTCCTGCAATGGGTTACAGCGAACAGCAGATAAAAGACCTTGAAGAAACCATTAACGCTGCAGACTGCGATTCAGTTGTAATAGGTACCCCTATTGATTTGAGAAGGGTTATCAACATCAATAAGCCTTCCACAAGGGTTTACTATGAACTTCAGGAGATAGGAATGCCTACTCTTAAAGAGTTATTAAAGGATAAAATAAAATAAAACGGAGGCTTAAATGGTTAGGATAAAGCCTTTTAAGGGCGTCAGGCCTGATAAGAATTATGTTGACAAGATAGCATCTCCTCCCTATGACGTTGTGAATACCGAAGAGGCGAGGGATATGGCAAAAGATAAGCCTCTTTCTTTTCTTCATGTTGTGAGGCCGGAGATAGACCTTGATCCTTCCGTCCATATATATGACGAGAGGGTTTATCAAAAAGCGAAAGAGAATCTTGAAAGGTTAATCAAAGAAGGCTACCTTGTTCAGGATAAAGATGAATATCTCTACGTTTACAGGCAACAGATGGGTGACCACGTTCAGACAGGCCTTGTTGCCTGCGCATGGGCCGACGATTACTTTGAAGATAGGATTAAAAAGCATGAATTTACAAGGGAAGATAAAGAAAAAGACAGAATTAAACACGTGTACACTACAAACGCAAACACGGGGCCTGTTTTTCTTACTTACAAGGCACAAAAAGAGGTTGACGGTGTGATTGAAAAGGTTACAGAGGGAAAGCCTGAATACCACTTTACTTCCGACGACGGGGTAATTCATACTTTCTGGGTTATCAAAGACAAAGGGATTATTGATACCCTTAAATCGAAATTTGAAGAAATACCTTTTGTTTACATTGCGGACGGCCATCACCGTTCGGCATCGGGAGCAAAGGTAAGGGAATGGAGAAAAAAAGAAAACCCAAATCACACGGGGGAAGAAGAGTACAATTACTTTCTTGCTGTTTACTTTCCTGATAATCAGTTACAGATATTGCCTTATAATAGGGCGGTAAAAGACTTAAACGGATTAACCAAAGAAGGTTTCTTTGAGAAGGTAAAAGAGAATTTCAATGTTGAAAAAACAGGTGTAAAAGATCCGTCAAAGGTTCATGAAATTTCCATGTATCTTAACGGGGAATGGTACACTTTAACCCCTAAGGCTAACGTTGTAGATGATAATGACCCCGTTAAATCTCTTGATGTTTACATTTTGCAGGAGTATCTTTTGTCGCCTATTTTAGGCATAGAAAACCCGAGAAAGTCGGAAAGGATAACCTTTATAGGAGGCATTAGAGGAACGGGAGAACTTGAGAAATTAGTAAATTCAGGCGATTATGCGGTGGCTTTTTCAATGTACCCCACTACTGTTGAACAGTTAATGAATATTGCGGATGCAGGTCAGGTAATGCCGCCAAAATCAACATGGTTTGAGCCTAAGTTGAGAAGCGGTTTGATTGTGCATTTATTGGATTAATATTTATCCCCTCATTTTTGAGGGGATTTTTTTTAATACTATTTTGGAGGGAAATATGAGCGTTTCAATCTTTGAGATTTTTAGCAAATCTCCTTTTTCACCTTTGAAACAGCAGATTGAAAAAATTAAAGAATGTGTGGTAAAGGCTTCGGAAATGGTGGACCTTTTGATAGCAGGTGCCGAGCACAAACAACTGGAAGAGTATGCGAAAGAGGTATCCAAATTGGAACATGAGGTTGATATTATCAAAAACGAATTGAGAAACGGGATAAGTACCACAATTTTTCTCCCGTTTAACAAACAGACTATTTTATCGGTTCTGGCAAGCCAGGATGCAATTGCTGACACTGCGGAGGATTTTGCCGCTTTATTAACCCTTAAAGATTTGAAAATTCCTGATGAATTTAAGCCTTTGCTTGCCGAGTTTAAGGGAAAGGTGATGGAAACATTTGAGCAGTTATACGATGTTGTATGCGAGATGGATGTGGCTTTTGAGAGCGCATTCGGCGGCCCGGAAGTAAACAATATTTTTGAAATGATTGATAAGTTAGGCGAAAAGGAGCATGAATGCGACATAGTTCAAAGAGAATTAGCAAAAAAGGTTTTTGAAATAGAGGACAAACTTAAATGCTCCGAGATTTTTCTCTGGCCGAAGATATTCAATAAATTCGGCGATATCGCGAATTTAAGTGAGAAGGTCGGCAACAGAATAAGAATGATGATAAGTAAATAAATCGGGGGAGATATGGATTTTAACACCATTATCTATATCCTTGCAATTGTTTTCGGTTTTTATATGGCATGGAATGTAGGGGCCAATGATGTTGCCAATGCAATGGGGACTTCTGTCGGTTCAAAGGCTATTTCTTTGAAACAGGCAGTATTGATTGCCGCCATATTTGAATTTTCAGGTGCTTACCTTGTAGGTTCTCATGTTACCCAGACAATAAGAAAGGGAATGGTAGATATTTCAATATTTTCTTCAATTCCGTCTCACTTTGTTTTAGGTATGTTAGCGGCTTTAATTGCCACCGCTTTATGGCTTCACCTTGCTACCTATTACGGCTTGCCTGTTTCCACCACTCACTCCATAGTCGGTGCGGTAATTGGTTTTGGGCTTGTTGCAGGGGGAACAAGTGCGGTAAAGTGGGCAGGTGTCGGAAAGATTGTGTTAAGCTGGATAATTTCTCCAATTGCAGGCGGGATATTCGCATACATAATTTTTATGTTTGTTAGTAAAAAGATACTGCAAAAGGAAAACCCTGTGGAAGAATTAAAGAAAAAAGGGCCTTTTTTATTAGGCATGCTTGCTTTTGTTTTAACTATGAGCGTAATTTACAAAGGCTTAAAATTAAAATCTATTACTCTGGATAGGGCTATTGAAATCTCTTTTCTCGTTTTTGTGTTGATTACCGTTGCTTCTTTCTTTGTTCTAAAATTAGTAGGATCTCATAAAGAGTACGATTACCATCAAAAACTCAACAGGGTTGAGGGAATATTTGCTTTTATGCAGGTGATTACCGCCTGCTATGTGGCATTCGCTCACGGTTCCAACGATGTTGCTAATGCAGTAGGCCCTTTAAGTGCAATTGTCAATGTATTAAAAGAGGGAGCTGTGAAACAAAATGCGGTTGTTTACAATTGGGTGCTTGCTTTAGGCGGTGCCGGGATTGCCATAGGGGTTGCCACTTACGGTTATAAAGTAATTGAAACGGTAGGGAAAAAGATAACGGATATTTCGCCTTCAAGAGGGTTTTCCGCTGAGTTTTCGGCCGCAACTACAATTCTTATTTGTTCAAAATTGGGATTGCCTATTTCAACCACTCACACACTTGTAGGTGCGGTAATCGGAGTAGGGTTTGCGAGAGGTATTGCCGGTATCAATTTAAAGGTTATCAGGGACATTGTTTATTCCTGGCTGATAACTTTGCCTTTTACAGGTGTTCTGGCGGCTGTGCTCTATTACATATTTGTTCATGTCGTAAACCTTTAATAAGATTGAATTTTAATGTTTGTTAAGTTAAAATACTACCATGGTTAAGTTTTTGAAGAAATTAATTTACAGTACGGTTTTTAACTTTGTTTTGATAACAGTAACATTACTTTGTCTTCTATTATTGCTTCCTGTTAGCTTATTGCCTTCTGGTACGAGAAATAACTTTTTTAATATTATTGCAAAAATATGGAGCGGAACCTTATTAAAGGTTTCAAGAACTAAACTTGTGGTTGTCGGGAAAGAAAATCTCCCCGACGGCCCTCCTTTTATTATTGCGTTCAATCATTTAAGCAATTTCGATATCTATGCAATGGCAAAGGCGATTGACCCTGTTTTCAGAGCCGTCATGAAAAAAGAGATTATGTTGATTCCGCTTTTCGGAATTGTTTTAAGGCTTTACGATTCTTTTCCTATTGACAGGAAGAACTTTCAGAATGCTAAGAAGACTCTTGAAAACGTTTCAAGGTATTTCAATCGCCATCCATATATTATGGCGATTACCGGAACAAGGATAAGAAACAAGGATTTTTTTAAAAAGAAGTTAAAGAAGGGTCCTGTTGTTACCGCTATTCAGCATAAGATACCAATTCTGCCGGTTACCCTTATTGGGCCTGACCATGTTCAACCTAAAGGCGCTGTTTTGATTGAATCGGGACGAACAATTGAGGTGATAATTCATCCTCCGATTAGTACTGAAAACTACACTCTTGACGATAGAAATTTGCTCTTGAATAAATTAAGGGAAATAATAGGAAAACCTTTAATAGAAAAGGGGGAGGCCGAGTATGTTGAAGAATAAGGGACAAAGTAAAATTGGATGTTTAATTTATCTTTTGCTTTTTGCGTATTTTATCTATCTTTCCATTCAATTGGTACCTGCTTTTTATAAAAACGAGGAATTGAGGGATACCCTTGATATTGCCGCAAGAAGTTACTATCAATTAAAAGACAGGCCGGAGGTAATGTACAATATGATTCTAAAGAAAGCAAGGGAGCAGTATATCCCTTTAAAAAGAAATGATATCCGTGTTCAATTGAGGCGCGGTGAAGTAGAGATTTCCGCGACTTACGATATAGAAATTGATTTTCTCTTTATGAAAAAGAAATTTAAAATGCATCCTACAGCGACAATGCCTATTTATGACTTTTAAAAAGAGTTTTTTATCGGTTTTATATTTACCGGTTCTTATTTTATTTATTATTCTCTCAATAGGGACTTCAGGATATGTTTTGCTTGAAAAGGCGAGTTTGTTAGATTCCTTTTATATGACGGTCATTACTCTCACAACGGTAGGTTTTAGAGAGGTAATAGATTTAGATGCAAAAGGAAAGATCTTTACAATCTTTTTGATATTGATGGGGGTAGGGTTAATAGGCTATACCATCTCTTCTTTTTCCGCCTTTTTTGTTGAAGGCGGGTTGATAGAGTACATGAAGGGAAGAAAAATGGAAAAAGAGATTAAAAAGTTAAGTAATCACACAATAATATGCGGGTTCGGGGAGAATGGGTCTAAAATTGCGGAGTTATTGGTGAAGAGCAGGAGAAAGGTAGTTATTGTCGATTCAAATCAAGTTGTCGATATGGATAAATACTTTCATATTATAGGGGATGCG
>JALWHA010000274.1 GCA_027038695.1 Acidobacteriota bacterium | reverse complement strand
CTCTGTAATCGCATTCAGGATAATTTGAACAAGTATAAAATTTTCCGTACTTGCCTGATTTCAGAATAAGTTCCCCTCCGCATTTCGGACACTTTTTCTTTTCGCCGTTAACATCTTCCCCGTCAACGCTTTCAATTACCTCTCTTGTATTTTTACACTCGGGATAATTGGAGCAGGCTATAAATACACCGAATTTTCCTATTTTCTTAACCATTTCTCCGCCGCATTTTTCACACTTTTCCCCTATAGGTATCCCGTTTCTCTTCACATTTACCATCTCTTCTTCCGCTTTTTTCAAATAACTCTCAAATTCAGCGTAAAACTTTTTTAAAACAACCTGATAATCAAGTTTTCCCTCTTCAATTCCGTCAAGTTGTTTTTCAAGATTTGCCGTGTAGTTTATTTCAAAAATCTTTGGAAATGAAGAAACGAGAAGTCTATTTACAAGTTCGCCTAAAGCGGTAGGATAAAATTTCTTTTCTTTCATTAAAACATAAGCCCTGTTCTGAATTACCGAAATTATGGTAGCGTAAGTTGAAGGCCTCCCTATCCCGTTTGACTCAAGTTCTTTTACGAGAGTAGCTTCGCTATACCTTGGAGGGGGAGTAGTAAAATTCTGTTTTGTTTCAATATTGTTTAGGTTAAGTTTCTCCCCTTCGTTAACAACCGGCAGCAATTTGTCTTTGCCTATTCCCGGATTGTAAACCTTTAAAAACCCCTGTTTCTTCAGCACGGTACCGCTTGATTCCAACGTGTACTTGCCGTTTTTCACCTTAATTAAAGTTTCCTCAAATATTGCAGGTTTCATCTGGCTTCCGACAAACCTTTTCCATATAAGCGAATACAACCCCAACTCGTCTTTTGACAGGTATTCTGCAACGGATTCCGGCGTCCTGAACACCGAAGTAGGCCTTATAGCCTCATGAGCGTCCTGAGCGTTATTCTTTGCAGAAAAAACATTGGGTTTTGAGGGTACCTCATCTTTACCGAACTTTTCATTTATAAAACTTCTTGCACTTTCAACAGCCTCTTTTGATACTCTTGTTGAATCGGTCCTCATATAGGTAATCAAACCTACAGGCCCGTCCCCCACATCAATACCTTCATAAAGTTTCTGCGCTATTCTCATGGTTTTTTTCACCGGGAAATCCAGCACCCTTGCCGCTTCCTGCTGAAGTTTGCTTGTAACAAAAGGAGGCAACGGGTTTCTCTTCTTCTCTTTTCTTTGAACGGAAGAAACCATAAACTCCCCGTTTTCCAATTCTTTCTTTATCTCTTTCGCCAACGCTTCAGAATCTATTGAGATTTTGGCTTTTTTGTTTCCCGTCCTTATCTTTTTACCGTCAATTTCAATCAATTTAGAGATAAATGAATTTTCTTCCTTTAAAAATTCTGCCGCTATTGTCCAATACTCCTCTTTTTGAAACTGCCGTATCTGTTCTTCCCTGTCACATATTATCCTTAAAGCAACGGTCTGCACCCTACCGGCCGACAGGCCCCTTTTAACTTTATCCCACAATAAAGGAGAAACCTTATAACCCACTATTCTGTCAACAATCCTTCTTGTCTGTTGTGCATTGAATTTATTTAAGTTTACGTCCCCCGGGGATTCCAAGGCTTTAGTTATTCCGGTAAGCGTGATTTCATTAAACAAAACCCTATAGATCTTTTTCCCTTTGGCATTCAAAATTGTTTTCAAATGATAACAAATCGCTTCCCCTTCCCTGTCAGGGTCCGCGGCAAGGTATATTTCAGAATAATTCTTAGCCTTTTTCTTTAAACCGGAAACCACCTTTTTCTTTTCGTCAATTACCACATACTTAGGTGTAAACCCGCCTTCTATATCAATCCCGAATTCCTTTTTCGGCAAGTCAATTATATGGCCCATTGTAGCCTCAACATGGTACTTGCCTTTCAGGTATTTTTCTATGGTCCTTGATTTTGCCGGTGATTCTACAATTATTAGTTTGTCAGTCATTATCCCCTCTTAATATATTGGTTGTACCCGTTTTTAATTACCTTTCCTTCAATCTCCAGGTACGACAACCTGGTAATCAACGCACCGTAATCCAATCCGCATTCCTCTATCAAATCTTCAAGCGATTTAGGTTCGTCAGATAGATACTTCTCCACAAAATCATCGCTCAACCTCAAAAATTTATCAGATTTTTCTGAAATTGCAACAAAAGAAAATTCTTCAACTATATCTTCCCCTGATAAAACAAGTTTTGCCTCTCCCCTTTTTATGCTTGAATTTGTTGCAATTGAAGCCTTATCAAATATCCTTCCCGGAACGGCAAAAATTTCCCTGCCCTGATTTAATCCGCAATTTAAGGTTATCATAGAACCTGACTTTTCCCTTGCCTCAACAACCACTATACCCATAGATATTCCGGAAATTATCCTGTTTCTTACAGGAAAATGAAAGGGTTTAGGCTTTGTCCCCGGGATAAATTCCGAGATAACGCACCCCTGTTCAACAATTTTCTTATACAACTTTAAATTATTGCGAGGATATACCACATCAACACCGCACCCGAATACTGCAACGGTAGGCATATTGAACTTTAAAGCACTCTTATGTGCGATAGAGTCTATACCGTTTGCAAAACCGCTGACTATGCCTATTCTGAAGCCTGATAGATCTGAAATCAACTTTTCGGTTGCATTTATTCCGTACGGAGTAGCGCGCCTCGTTCCCACAAAAGCGAGGAAATCCTCTTTTAAAACTTCAATATCCCCTTTTGCAAACAGGCAAACAGGCGGGTCCTGTATCTCTTTAAGCCTTTTCGGGTAATATTCGCTATCAATTGCTATTATTTGTATTTCTTTTCTATCGCAAAAATCTATAATTTTCCTCGCCGAATTTACGGGTAAAAGCAACTCCCCGTTTTTTGAAAGAAATTTTATTACCTCTTCAATACTATAGTTAAACTTCATTAATAATCGGTTTTTCTCTTTATAGCCAATGCCTTTTAGTAAATGAAAAGATAAAAATAATTCTTTTTTATTCATATTCCACCTCGCTTTTATCGGGAAAAATCTTTATCGGTTTAACAATAAAAGACTTACCGTAAATTTTAATTCTAAAAATCCCGTCGCTTTGTTTTTCGGTTTTTAAGTAAATACTCCCGTTTGAGCTTGTAAAATAAGGAGAAAAAGAGATAACCCTTTTGCTTGAAAATGCGATTTTTTCAACCTGAACGCCCGGGTATTCCTTTTCCAGGATTACTCCTTTACCTACTTCACAGTCTTTACCCGCCAAATAATCCCTGAACCTTACGCCGTTAAAATTCCCGTCTTTAACTACGGTAAAGTAATGGCCTTCAGCCTTTTTCTCAATAACAACGGCACAGTTACAACCGTTCCTTAAAGCGATGTTTTTGGCTTCAACGAATAAAGAGTAAACCTTAAACGACGCTGCATTCAACCTTGAATCGGAGAGGGAATTTAGATAACCGGTAAAAGACATAGCGGTCAGGGAAACTATAACGAAAAACAAAAGAAATTCCGTTAATTTCATTTGAGCCTCCTTTTACCCTTTTAACCTATTAGTTTGCTCAAAGAATGCCAAAACCCAACTTAATAACTATCTAAAAAAAAAACAAATTATTTTACTACGGTGTAAAAATTATTTTACAAACACCTTCTCTGTAAACTTTTCTTTACGAAATAAGACATAGGGGTAAATCAAAAAAAAACGAAATGAATTAAAGTTATGTTAGGGATATACAATAAAGGGTCAATGAAAATATGCAGCGTAAAATTCTTACCTTTTAAACTTTAAACAAGGCTTTGAAAAACAAACATTAGTAAAAAGATATGAAAATCCGGCATAAATTAGTGCCTGTTTTAACGGTGAAAAAAGAGGGTTAGTAAAAAAACATAGGTAAATTGAAAGTTAAAGTTAAAGTTCCGCAAACTTGAATTTAAAACACAAAAAGGTTTTTTCGGCAACTTCCCCATTTTAACTGTCTAACAATAAAGCTCTCGTCCGTACTTAAGCCATTTAATGTTTTCGGTTATTCTCATTGTTCTTTTTCATTTCAAAACCGCAATGAGGACATCTCTCCGAGGAAATATCCACCTTTTTCCTGCACAACGGACATTCTCTCATAAAAAGCATTTTGTATAACTCTGCAAGGCTTAAAAGGCATATGGTAATACCGCTTGCAAGCCCGAAATACATAGCGGAACGAAAGATAGGCGAATTTAACGCCAAAGAAAGAATTACTATTACCAACCCTATAAACAGGGAAAGGACAAAGTAAACCGTTGAATCTTTCATAAATTCACTCCTCATATGTTACCTCCTCTGATAATTAAGCCGTTCAATTCCGAAATACCTATAATCGCCTACCATAGAAAAATCCCGCTCATTTAAAGCATTCCTTCGGGGAATGTACATTCCTTCTCCTGAATTTAAATCTATTATTATCTGCTTTCTTCCCTCTTTTGTGACTTCAAATTTTAATTTCATAACCAGCCTCCAGAAACTTTATTCATCAACTAAACCTGCACTTCCCATACCGTTTTAAAATCTCCGATAAAAAAAATAAACCTATATTTTTCTATAAATTACAACAACAGAGAATTAAATGTCCGCTTAATTAGATATCAAGGAGAAGAAGTGTAAAAAAAATTTTACGTCACATTATAGAGTACGGGTCAAAATCGGGAATTATTACTATTGCGGATTGCCTTCGCTCCAAATAGGGAGATACCGCTACCTTAAACAAATGCCTCAATTTTTTTCTTTCAGTTGATTTCAGGATTATGTGGTACCTGAATTTGTTGTGTACCTTGTAAAGAGAGGCTTTAACAGGCCCTAAAATTCTTATATCGGAATAATGATTCTTTTCCTTTAAGTCATTGCCTATTTTTTTAGCCAATTCCTCAACCTTTTCTTCGTCGCTCCCTTTAATTTCAACGACAATGATCTTTGCGAAAGGGGGATACAAGGCCATTTTTCTAAAATTTATCTCCCTTTCAAAAAAAGAGAGATAGTCGTGTTCTTTTAAATAATTAAATAAATAATGTTCAGTTTTGTAAGTTTGAACCAAAACACTTCCCTTAAATTCCCTGCCTGCCCTGCCTCCAACCTGCAAAAATAAAGAGAATGCCCTTTCGGCTGAACGGAAATCCGGAAAAGAGATCAAACTATCCGCATCTACCACAACCGAAAGTTTTAAAAAGGGGAAATGGTGGCCTTTGGCTATCATTTGAGTGCCTACAACGATGTCTATCTCCCTTTTGTTCATTCTTGTAGAAAACCTTTCAAAAGCGTTTTTTGAAGAAACGGTATCCCTGTCCACCCTCTCTATAACCGCTTGCGGGAACAAGGATTTTAGTCTTTTTTCAATCCTTTGAGTGCCGAATCCAATCATTTGAATAAAGTTGTCTCCGCATGCGGGGCAAACATCGGGGATCTCTTTGCCGTATCCACAATAATGACACTGTAAAGGGTATGAACCCGGTTCGGAATGTACGGTCAAACTTACCGAACAATTAGGACACATTTCAATATAACCGCATTTCCTGCACATTAAAAACGGCGCATACCCTCTTCTGTTAACAAAAACAAGAACCTGATAACCCGATTCTACGACCTCTTTGATCTTGGCAACGGTTTTCCCGGCAAAAACCTTTTTTCTGCCTTTGTTTTTTTTAAATTCATCCATCATATCCACTATTTCAACATCGGGAAAACCCCATTCTCCGACCCTTTGAGGTAATTGATAAAGCTTATACTTACCTGTTTTTGCATTGTAAAAATTCTCAACCGAAGGGGAAGCAGACCCTAAAATTACCGGGATTTTCTCTATCTTTCCGCGAAACAGAGCACAGTGCACGGCATTGTACTTGGGAAAATTTTCCTGTTTATATGAATGGTCATGTTCTTCGTCTATAATTATCAGACCTAAATTTTTTAGAGGCGCAAATATAGCGGACCTTGTCCCCACTACGATTTTTACTTTCCCGTTTAACACCCTCATCCATTCTGATATCCTTTCCCCGTAACTTAAACCTGAGTGTAGAATTGCAATATCCCTGCCGAACCTGACTTTCAACCTCGAAATAGCGGCCGGGGTCAAGCCTATTTCAGGCACAAGGTATAAAACGGTTTTCCCTTCTTTAATTACCGATTCCGCACACCTTAAATACACCTCGGTTTTCCCCGAACCTGTCACCCCGAAAAGGTAATAAGTTCCCTTTTTTGAAGATAAAAACTCGTCAACAAATTCTTTCTGGTAATCGGTTAAGGTGATTATCTCTTTCAGATGGGGGTGTTCTCTTACCAAAGAAGGGTAATCGTAAAACACCTTTACATACCCTTTTTGAGAGAGAGATTCAAAGGAAGAAGACGACACTTTAAGCCTATCGGACAATTCCGATACAAGGAAAAAATTAATGCCTCTATTTTTAATAAGATATTCAAGTATCCTGTGCTGCGCTGGGCTTCTTTTTTTAATTTTTGCCAACTCGTCCTTATCGGGGATGTTTAGCAGGCTTACCGCTTTTCTTTTAACAGTTTCCGTTCTTTTAAAAGGGTTCACAACCTCTTTCTTTATCAGTCCCAATTTTTCAAGGTTTTTTAAAATGCCTGTTATTTCCCCCCGACCTATGTATTTTTTTAATTCTTTGACTTTCATAGGTCCTTTCTCTAAAATCGCAATCACTTTTAATTCATCGTCAGTTAAAAACAAACCAACCTTTTCCGAAGTTAGACAATAGGCTAATTCCGTGCCTTTAAACATTTTAGACGGAAAGGCAATTGAAAAGAAAACGGCACAATCTACAAAATAATATGAAGATATGGTTTTAATAAACTCTACATATTCTTCTCCAAGAGGGGGAAATTCCCCGTGTACTGAAACAATACCGTTATACTTTATATCGGGATTGACCTCTCTATCATTTTCGACAACAATTCCCATATACTGCTTATTTCTTACCTTAACGGCACAAAAATAACCTACGTTAACCTCTTTCTCTGAAAAAAAGGTATAAGTTTTCTTTATTTCCGGAATAGCGATTTTATAGTATTTCATAGAGTTTTTATTCCCCTCTTTAATTATATGATATAATCACTTGCGAAAAAGGGGAAATTATGGGGAATAGAAGAAAAGCAAGAGAATTTGCGTTGTATATGTTATATTCTTACGACGTTACGGGATTAAATCCTGATTATATAGTCAGGAATTTCTACGCAGACCCGGAAAGAGCAAAAATCAGTAAAAAGATAAAAGATTATGCGGAAAAACTGTTTAAAAATGTATTAACCAAAAGAACCTCTATAGATAAAACAATTGAATCTAAATCTCAGCACTGGAAACTTTCAAGAATGTCCGTAATTGATAGAAATATCCTCAGGCTCGCAACTTATGAATTATTATTTGAAGAACTTGACCCGCCTATAGTTATCAATGAGGCAATTGAAATCGGGAAAAAGTACGGAGACAGCGAAAGCGGGGTATTCATTAACGGAATACTTGACGCTATAAACAAAGAATTAAAATGAAAGCCTTGATCTTTCTGTTTTTTACAATCAACGTATTTTCAGCTCAAATACCGGTTAAATGCTTTTACGATATATCCGAACCCTCCCCGGCCGTTAGAAATTATTCAAACGCAAATTACAGTATCAATATACTTAAAAACGGCAAAATTAAGGTTGAGGTCAGCTATAGGCCTTTAAAAATCAAGGCAAGGTACCCTTTCAGGTTTAAAGATAAAAACCTGCTTTCTCTGATTCAAAAAAACAAAGAATCAAGCGAAAACCTGCTACTCTTTGCCGAAACAATTTCAGCAAAATCAAAGGGATACTACCAATGCGTTGACAATGTTTTAAAATTTATTAGCAAAAATTTCAAATATACACAAAAAAAATCCCCGCCTTTTAAAGGGGACTGCAATACCGCTGCAAGCACAACGGTTAAATTGTTAGCTCTCTGCGGAATACCCGCAAGAATAAAGTATGTGATAAAATTTGAAAAACAAAGATTTGTAACACTTTCAGGAAAGACCCTGCACGCT
>JALWHA010000273.1 GCA_027038695.1 Acidobacteriota bacterium | reverse complement strand
AGGAGAAACCCCCCTCCACATTGCGGCAGCAAAATGGGATTTTGAAAGTTGCAAACTTTTAATAAAATACGGAGCAAAAATAAACCCCCTCACAAATGAAGGCTTTACTCCCCTTGACTGCGCAAAGTTAGGAGACCGAGCAAAAAGAGCATTCTTTGAAATGTTTCAACTCCCCCCTTTAGAAAAAGCGGAACGCTTAATAAAAGCGCAGGATATTCAGGTAATAAAACTCCTTGAAAAAAACGGAGGGAAAGATTCTCCCTTCTGGCTTCTAATTGCCGGAATTGAAAACAATAACATAAATTTAATCAAAAAAGCAATAAAACAGGGGACAGATGTAAACAGAGGCGCCTGGCACATACCGATACCAATCTACATTGCAGCAAAAAAAGGGAATTTAAACCTTTGCAAATTGCTTATAAAAAACGGAACAAAACTAACCGATATAAGAAAATTCAATATAATCTCCTATGCAATCAAACACAACCACATAAACATTGTCAAATACTTTATTGAAAACCTGAAGGTTGATATAAACATAAAAGACGAAGAAGGGAACACCCTGCTTCACAAAGCGGCATACTTTCGCCAACCGGAGTTTACCGAATACTTATTGTCAAAAGGGGCGGATGTAAACGCAAAAAACAATAATGGCAACACTCCCTTACACGAACTATTTAACGAATACTGTGATTCATACAAAAAAGAAGAAACTATCAATGTGTTAAAAACCTGCGAGATTCTGTTTAAACACGGTGCTGAAATAAATGCAAGAAACAAAAAAAACTTAACCCCATTATTTCTTGCAGTCCAGCATGACCCTTTTGTTGTGATTAAATACCTTATTCAAAACGGTGCCATCTATAACGAAGCGGTGAAAAAATCCGGATTCCCGGTCTCTTTTGCCGCATACTGGGGGCATAAAGGAATACAAAAATACTTTATAGAAGAATTAAAATTTGACCCTGGAAGGGAAGACCTGGAAGGCTGGACACTTCTTCACTGGGCATGTGCTAAAACATACCTGGACGCACACCCACTAATTAAAAGCCTGAACCCATTTCAACCTGACAAAAGCGGCTTAACCCCTGTGGATTTAGCAATAATTGACAAAATAAATTCCAGTTTGACCAACCTTGTATGGCAAAATAATAACCCACAAATAATAATTTTCATTGCTAATATCTATTTCAAGAAATACAAAGCACCGAAAGAAGAAAAAAAAGGGAAAAAATACATATGCAAAAAATTAAAAATCCCAGAAAACAAATTCCATTACTCCCCTGCAGGCAAACTGATAATCGGCGCAATGACAGACAACACCTCACTAATTGAAGAGGCTTTAAAACAAAACGCAAACATAAACCTTACAGAAAAGTTTATAGGAACCCCCCTAACCCTTGCTGTATATTGGCGAAGTTACAAAGCCTGCAAAACACTTCTTAAACACGGAGCAGATGTAAACATACAGGATTATAACGGCAACACCCCTCTTATGCATGCAATAGGCAACGAAGATTTAAAGATGTGCAAACTCCTCATAGAACACGGCGCAGATGTGAACATTAAAAACAATTGGAAAGACACCCCGCTTCATAATGCAACAGGAAGAGGCAACTTTAAAATCTATAACTTTCTTTTAAAACACGGCGCTAATGTCAATGCAAAAGACAAAGAAGGCAAAACACCGCTTCATTGGGCATCATTTTTCGGCCATTTAAAAGAGTGCAAACTTCTCATTCAACATGGCGCAAAGGTAAACGAGAAAAACAACAACGGAGAAACACCGCTTTTTGCAGCCACCAGAGAGGGAAATTTTGAAACCTGCAAACTCTTAATTAAACACGGAGCAAATGTAAATGTAACAAATAAATTCGGGGAAAACCCTTTAAACATTGCAAAAGAAAAAGGCTATATGAACATTGTCAACCTTCTCAAACAACACGGGGCAAAGGAGTAAAGATTTGTAAATAAAAAAGGAGGAATTTTATGAAAAACAAAAAGAGAAAATGGAAAGTTATTGCACTGGTTGTATTTTGCGGCTTTTTAATATTTCGGGGCATTAACTTCAATCTTTTTGTTAAACAAAATTATAGAACCTATCTAACCTATGCTACCATAAGAAACTTTCCCTTACTCTGCAAAACACTTCTATTTTTCGGCACTGATGTGAATGAAAAAGGCAAAAATAATAGAACACCGCTATTCTGGGCATGCTTTTGCAATCACCTGAACATCTGCAAAATCCTTATTGACCACGGAGCAGATGTAAATAAAAAAGATGAAAACGGATTAACACCACTTCACTATGCGGCAGGGAGAGGCTATCTTGAAATCTGTAAACTCCTTATTCAACACGGGGCAGATGTAAATGTAAGAGAGAAAAATTTAACATCTTACCAAACACCTCTTTTTTATGCCTCAAAACCATCTAACACAGCCAGATTCCTCATTAAACACGGGGCAGACATAAATGCAAAAGACATAAAATGCAAAACAATGCTTCACTATGCCGCAGAAAAAGGCAATCTCAAGGTATGCAAATTCCTCATAGAAAATGGCGCAAAGGTAAACATTACTGATTGTAAAGGCTTCACTC
>JALWHA010000272.1 GCA_027038695.1 Acidobacteriota bacterium | reverse complement strand
GTATATGTACAGGCCTTTGAATAATTCTTTATTACCCTCAAAAATGTGCTTCAACGTGTCAACGGTAAGAGTCTTCCCGAACCTTCTGGGACGGGAGAGGAAGAAGTATCTCCCGTGTTCAAGCAATTCGTATATTTTTTTTGTTTTATCAACATACAAAAAGCCGTCGTTTATTATGTTTTTTAAACTGTTTAACCCGATAGGTAGTTTTTTCATAGAATTTGCTCCTGAAATTATAGTTTTTCTATGAAAATTATAGCATATTAAAAAAAAGAATATTTAAGCAGAAGTGCAATTTTCAGGAAGGAAATGTGTAGGTTTTATGATTTCCTTTGTTAATTAGAGTAATTAAGTATTATTATACATTATCTAAAATCTGCATTCTTTTTCTTTTTTAAAATTAAATTCTAATCTAAAATTAGATAAAAGTGTTTTTTCGGGAGGGGAAATGAGAAAGTTTGCTATTGTGCTTCTTTTGTTTGCCTTTGTTTTTAGTTTTGCTAAAAGCGACAAGCCTTTGACTGTTGCCGAAAAGTCAGATTATACTGCCACCTCAAGGGTTAAGGATGTTTTTAATTTCTTTTATACACTTGAAAAGGATTTTCCTGAAAAAATTGTTGTTTCTTCAATAGGCAAGACCTTTGAGGGAAGGGATATTCCCCTTGTTGTTGTTTCTAATCCAGCACCTTTAAATCCCTGCGACAATTTAAAGCCTGTAATTATGATTAACGCGAATATACACGCTGGAGAGGTTGAAGGGAAAGAGGCTGTTCAAATGTTTGTTAGGGATATGCTTTACTCAAAATCCCCCCTTATTGATAAATTTACCTTTGTAATTGTTCCTGTCTTTAATGTTGACGGAAATGAAAAGATATCCCCCAAACACAGGCCTTACCAGAGGGTGAAAAGCGGGGTTGGAATCAGGTATAACGGTATGAATATGGATTTAAACAGGGATTTTGTAAAGTTGGATAGCAGAGAGGCAAAGGCATTGGTTAAAACATTTAATCAATGGAAACCGCTTGTTTTTGTTGATATGCACACAACAAACGGTTCGTTTCATGAAGAGGCCTTGACTTTAACATGGAGTATGTCTCCCGAAGGAAGCAAAAGGGTTATGGATTACATAAGAAAAAGGATTTATCCTTATATGAAAGCCTTTGTTGATAGAAAGTACAAAATTGGATGTATTCCTTACGGGCACTTTGACAATCAGGAAAAGCCTGAAAAGTGGAACGGGTTTTTCGGCGGTATGGTTTTTGCCACAGGGTATTTCGGGGTGAAAGGGGCTTTCTCCTTCCTTGATGAAAACTACGCCTATGCCGATTACAAAACAAGGGTGAAGGCGGCATACTCTTTTTTAGACGCTTTAACATCTTTTGTTGCAAATGAGAAAAACCTCAAAGAAATGCTTTCCCTTCAAAAAGAGTTTTATGAAAGGCAAAAACCTTATGTTTTCACTGAATTTAAGCCTGAAGAATGCGGCAAGGTTACAATTAAAGGCTACAGGGTTTACAAAGACAAGGAGACGGGAAGGTATAAGCCTGACAAATCAAAAAGGGTTGATTACACTGTGGATTTTATAGGGGATTATGAGGGCAAAAAGGTTGAATTGAAGGGCGCATTTGTCCTTCCTACAGGCTTGTCTCCCATAGCGGAAAAACTTATTCAACACGGCATTGCGGTTTTTAAAGTTGTTGAAGATGTAAAAGTGAAGGCGAAAAGGTACAAAATTGAGGAGATTTCTTTTAGCGACTTTCCGTTTCAGGGCAGGCAGTTTGTTAAAGATATGAAAGGGCATTTTGAGGATTTTGATTTAAAAGTAGAAAAAGGCTTTTTTGTTGTGCCTCTGGGAAAAAATCAGGTTTTCAGGCAGGTTGCGGCGGCATTGCTTTACCCTGAAAGCGGAGATTCTCTGTTAAAAGAGGGTTTTTTTAACCTTTTAATCTTTCCGAGCCAGTGGAGCAAAAAGCCGGGCTATTACCCTGTATATATGGTTGATTCGGTAAAGGGTTTAAAATTGAGGTTGGTGAAGGGACAATGCTTAAAAAGGTAGTGTTTCAGTTTAAAGAAAAAAACAATTTTGTTTTTGAATCATTTGCAGATTTTCTTCTTGGTTTTGATGTCATTAGCGTTGAAACCTATGAAGACAATAACGATGTTGTTTTTTTAGCACTTGAAGAGAAGGATTATTTACAGGTTATTGAGAAAGCAAAAGAATTTCTCTCTTTTTTGAATGTGGGAGAATTTCAGGTTTTAATTGAAGATTTTGAGGAAAAAGACTGGGTTGAGGAGTTTAAAAAGTTTTTCAAGCCATTTGATATGAACAAATACTTTCGCATTATCCCTCTATGGGAAAAGGGAAACAGTGAAGTTTATGCAAAAGATAAGTTAAACATTATTGTTGAGCCGGGGCAGGCTTTCGGAACGGGGCTGCACGGAACAACCTCTCTCTGTGCCGAGTTTTTGAAAGAGTACGCCGACAAAAATGGTAATTTTTCCCTTCTTGATGTGGGAACAGGCTCAGGCATACTTTCGGTAATAGGCAAAAAGTTAGGGGCAAATAAGATACCCGCTTTTGACATTGACCCAAATGCTTCCGAGGTT
>JALWHA010000271.1 GCA_027038695.1 Acidobacteriota bacterium | reverse complement strand
AAAACCTAAAACAAAAATCTCCAACATATCCCCTCCCGCAAAAATTTTGTTAATTTTACTTTACCCTACAAAAAAATTATTTCAATAAAATTTTTACAAAAAAATAAAGTTTAAGTATAATTAAATTGATTCTGGAGGGATTATGAAGGATTACAAATTTTTAATAGAGACAAAGGAAATCACAAAAGGAAAACCTAAACAGGTAAGGTTGGGCTTAAAAAAACTCACCGTTTACTTCAACGGGGAGAAATACTTTGTTTTTGACTCACACTGCCCACACGCAAGGGCTGATTTAACAAAGGCAAAGTTTTTAGAAAACGAAGTTCAATGCCACTGGCATGGTTATAGGTTTAGCCTTGAAGACGGCAAGGGAAATGGAAATAACTTTCAGTTAAAACTCTATAAGGTTAAAATAGAAGACGGAAAGATTTTTGTTAAAGAGAAAAAAGAAGAAGAACAGGAAAGCCTGCTGTTCTTTCCCGAAGTAAAGTTTAAGGGGGAAAAAGATGATAAGTGATTTAAGGTGGATAGCGTGGGAAATAACCCCAAGGTGCAACCTTTCATGTGTTCACTGCCGCTCATCCTCAACAATGCACCTGCCTGAGCCTATGGACACAGAGCAAGCAATGGGGGTTTTAGATAAAATAGCCGCATTCTGCAAACCTGTTTTAGTGCTTTCAGGGGGAGAGCCTTTGTTGAGAAGAGACCTATACCAACTTGCGCAGAGGGGAACGGATTTGGGATTTAGAATGTGTATAGCCACAAACGGCACACTTATAAACGACGAGCATTGCGAAAAAATGAAAAAAACGGGAATAAAAATGGTCTCCCTCTCTTTAGACGGAAGTACACCCGAGGTGCACGACAATTTCAGAAACCACAAGGGCGCATTTGAAGGGATTTTAAGGGGGATTGAATACCTGAAAAAGCACAATATACCTTTTTTAATAAACTCTTCATTTACAAAAAGAAATATGCACGACATAGAAAACACATACAAACTTGCTAAAAAATTAGGGGCCACAGCGTGGTATATGTTTATGATAGTGCCCACAGGCAGGGGGAAAGAGATAATGGAAGAGTTAATACCCCCTGAAGATTACGACAGAATACTTGAATGGCACTATGAACTTGAACAAAAAGAAGACGAAATTCTGGTAAGGCCAACCTGTGCACCCCACTATTACAGAATATTCATTGAAAAGAAGCAACAGGAAGGGCAAGCGGCAAAGAGAAGGGACTTAACCTTTTCAACAAAGGCAAACAAAGGTTGTGTTGCCGCTCAAACAATATGCCTGATAAGAAGCGACGGAGAGGTGCTTCCCTGCTCATACTTCCCGGTATCAGGCGGAAACATATTCAAGCAATCCCTTGAAGAGATATGGAACGGAGAACTTTTCAGCGGTTTAAGGGACTTCTCAAACTACAAGGGAAGGTGCGGGGCATGCAAGTACAAAGGGGTATGCGGCGGGTGCAGGGCAAGGGCATACGCTGTCTACGGAGACATATACGAAGAAGAGCCATTCTGCACATACATACCCGAAGGCTATTCAGGTGGCATAAAACCCTTTTCTTTATAGATAAATCTTCAATTTCAAATTACAAATGAGAGGCTGGAGAAACTCTTCCTCTTTGGTTCAAAACCCTAATCCTTAATTTTTAACCCAAAATCCCTAATTTCTAATTTATAATCTCTAATCCCTAATTTCCTAACCCAGAATCACTAATCATTTCTTAAAAATTCTGGATTTTGAATGATAAATGTTGAATTAAATGAGAGACACTTCCTTTAAATCTAAGAGATACACCCCCTCAATACAAAATCTATCATTTCTAATTTAGAATTCTTAATCCACAATCCCTAATTTCTAAAATTCTTAATCCACAATCCCTAATTTCTAATTTTTAATCTCTAATCAAAAAAGAATTTAATTGTCTCTTAAAACATAGTCGTCGTATTCGGTTTCAAAGCGGAGTTTGTGGTTTGCCTCTTCCTGAGCAAGCCTTAAAAACAGGTTTTTTATGTTTGCGTCTTCAACTTGCTCAGCCAATCCCATGTAAAGAAGGTATGCCTCTTTTTCCTTCTGCATTGCAATCTTTAAGGCGTCTTCGTAATCAACCTCTTCAAGGTTTGTAATGTCTTCTTCTTTTAAGGTTTCAAGTATTTTTAAATCAAGGATTTTGCCTTCAACAGGCTTTAATTCTCCCCCTGCCTTTACATTCAAAAGCAACGCTTTATGCTCCATCTCTTCCTGTGCAAACTGTTCAAAAGTCTTTTTCATCCACGCCTTTTTTGTCTTTTTGGCAAGTTCCATATAAAAATCGTGGGCTTTTTCTTCCTCAATGATTGCAAAATCCAATACCTCATCAACTGAATTAAACTTCATTTCTTCCTCCTTATGTATGAGTTCATTATTTATTTTCAAGAGAAAAAATTAATTTGTCAATTAAAATGCTAAATTGTATTGACATTTGAGCCAAAAATTTCTATTATTTTAAAGCGGCGTGCACCTGTAGCTCAGCAGGATAGAGCACAGGATTCCTAATCCTGGTGTCGCAGGTTCGAATCCTGCCAGGTGCACCATTTTTTTATCAAATTATAGGTTCTCC
>JALWHA010000270.1 GCA_027038695.1 Acidobacteriota bacterium | reverse complement strand
TTTTTTTTTTTTTTTTGTTTTTATTACTAAATCATAAAATTTTGTATTTATTTTTAGGAATTTTTTTTATGCTCTTCATTGCGTTTCTGCTCTCTGAAGAAAAAAAACATATTAAGTATAAACCTGTATTAGGGGGAATACTATTGCAATTCGTATTTGCGGTTTTGATTTTAAAAACAACCGGGGGAAGAGAAGCCTTCCAATACGTTGAAATCTATGTTTCAAAACTAATGGATTTCTCAATCAAGGGTGCAACCTTTGTTTTCGGGAAACTTGCAAACCAGAAGGATAAAAGCGTAGGGTTTATATTCGCCTTTCAGGTATTGCCCACGGTAATATTCTTTTCTTCAATCATGTCAATACTCTACCACCTAAAGATTATGCAAAAAGTCGTTAAAGGAATGGCATGGGTAATGCAAAAAACAATGAAGATATCGGGAGCGGAAAGTATGGCGGTGGCGGCAAACTCTTTTGTAGGCCAAACTGAAGCACCCTTGGTTATTGCTCCTTACGTAAAAGATATGACAATATCGGAACTTGCCACTTTAATGGTAGGCGGTTTTGCCACGATTGCAGGCTCTGTTTTAGTAGCCTACGTCAGTTTCGGGGTGAGCGCGGGGCACCTTGTTGCCGCAAGCATAATGTCAGCACCTGCGGCTGTTGTTATAGCAAAGATAATCTACCCCGAAACAAAAGAGCCAAAAACACTTGATTTAAAACAGGTTGACATTCCTATCACAACCTCCAATATCATTGAAGCGGCAAGCGAGGGTGCGACTACGGGTATGAAACTCGCGCTGAATATCGCCGCTATGTTAATCGCTTTTATCGCCTTAATCGCTCTTGCTGATGCATTATTAGGGGTATTCGGACTGTCCTTGAAAATAGTGTTAGGCTATGTATTCTACCCATTCGCTGTGGCAATGGGAGTGCCGTTACAGGACTGCGCTAAGTTCGGCTACCTTCTCGGAACCAAGATCTCTATTAACGAATTTGTCGCATACCTTGAATTGGGAAAGATGATCCACACCCACACCTTAAGTCAGCGCAGCGTAATACTTGCAACTTACGCTTTATGCGGATTTGCAAATTTCTCTTCAATCGCCATACAGATAGGAGGTATAGGAGGACTTGCGCCTGACAGAAAAAAAGACCTTGCTAAGATAGGATTAAAAACAATGATAGGCGGTGCTCTTGCATCGTGGATCACCGCATGTATCGCGGGAATTTTGATTTAAAGAAGGAGGAATTATGGATTACATAAACCTTGCGGAACAGATAAAAAGAAAGGGAATAGACAATATTGACTTAGCTGTTGTTTTAGGCTCCGGATTAGGTTTTTTAGCCGATGAAGTTGATGGGAAAACCGTCACATACGGGGAAATAAAAGGATTCCCGAAACCTACGGTTGAAGGCCATAGCGGGAAGATGGTTCTTTCAAAAATCGGGGAAAACAATGTTCTTTTTTTCCAGGGAAGGTTTCATTACTATGAAGGCTATTCAATGAAAGAAGTGGTTGTTTTTCCGAGGATAGCAAAACTATTAGGAGCAAAAACCTACCTTGTAACAAATGCCGCGGGGGGGATAAACCCTGATTTTACTCCGGGAGACTTAATGGTTATAAAAGACCATTTAAACCTTATGGGGACTAACCCGTTAATCGGAAAAAACTACGACATCTTTGGACCGAGGTTCCCGGACATGACAGACGCTTACAACCCGGAACTTCGCAAACTTATGTTTGAGATAGGGGACAAACTCGGGATAGACCTGCAAAGCGGAGTTTACGCGGCTTTAACAGGCCCCAGTTATGAAACCCCCTCAGAGATAAAAATGTTCCGAATACTCGGAGCGGACGCAGTCGGCATGTCAACGGTGCCTGAAGTTATCGCTGCAAGGCATGCGGGATTAAATGTGGCGGGAGTATCCTGCATAACTAACCTTGCAGCGGGAGTGTCACCCAATCCGCTATCCCATAAGGAAGTACTTGAAACAACGGAAAAAGTGAAGTATCATTTTGGTAAGTTAATTACCGGATTTTTAGAGACGGTCGTAATATGAGAAAGATTGAAGCGTTACAGGTTCTAAAAAACACCATAGGGAAAGCCTACTGCCCTTACTCGGGGTTTCCCGTAGCCGCCCTTGTTGAAGGGGAGAACGGCGAATATGCTACAGGGGTAAATGTTGAAAATTCTTCTTTCGGCCTTACCATATGCGCTGAAAGGTCTGCAATGTTTAACTTTATAATAAACGGGTACAAAAACCCCATAAGGGTATTTCTCTACGCCCCCACCGAAGAATTTACAACCCCGTGCGGTGCATGCAGGCAGGTATTAAGCGAATTTAACCCGAATATGGAAATCGTAATCTTTAATAAAGAAGAGGATTTTAAAACATTTAAACTGTCAACTTTGTTGCCGGAATGTTTTAGCGGCGAAAACTTAAAGGGGAAACTATGATAATACAATGTCCGAATTGTTTAAAAAAGTACAAATACGATGAGAAAAAGTTTGAAGGCAAAAAGAAAAAAAAGATCAAATGTCCACACTGCGGGACTATCTTTGAAATAACAAACCCTCGACTAAAAATAAAAAAGAACGATGCTGAAGCCACAAAAGTGTCTACAAGCAACAGAAAACTAAAACAAATTCAACAGGCTCTAAAAAACAAATCTTTTAAAGAAAACAAATACTCATTAGCGGTGCTTGAAGGGCCTTTAGCCGGCAAGATCCTTCCGATAACCAAACCGGTGGTTACCGTAGGGAGAGCACAGGGAGACATAAACATTCCTGACCCAGAGATATCAAGGATACACTGTGAAATAGTGATTTTACCGGACAAGGTGCTGTTGAAAGATTTAAATTCAACAAACGGGACATACTTTGACAACTTAAAAATAACTGAAGTTGAAATAGGGAACAGGGACGAGTTCACCATAGGAGACACAACTTTAATGCTAATAATAACACCTAAAAACACTCCTGAAACAATATGAAAAAGGTCGCAATTGTTTTTGGCGGGAAAAGCCCCGAACACCCGGTCTCCTTAATATCAGCAAGAGCGGTTTATAAAAACATAGACAAAGAAAAATTTAACCCCTACCTGATTGCAATAACAAAGCAGGGTGACTTTTATGCAGGGGAAGGTTGTTTTGATTTTCTTGAAAAAAAAGACAATACAAAGGTTCAAAAAGTTGACTGCGGTATTTTTAAATCATTTGATATTGTCTTCCCCGTCCTGCACGGCCCTTTCGGGGAAGACGGCACAATTCAGGGGATGCTTGATTTTCTCGGGGTTCCATATGTAGGGTGCGGGATTGAGGCTTCGGCAATATCCATGCACAAAGGGATTTCAAGAGACTTATTTAAAATAGCCGAACTTCCTCAACCTGATTATGCGTACTTTTCAAAAAAAGAAAAAGAAAACTCAATAAAAAAAATAAAGAAAAACTTCAAATTTCCGGTTTTTGTGAAACCCTGCAGGGGGGGGTCAAGCATAGGAATAAGCAAGGTAAAAAAAGAAAAAGATCTTGAGAAAGCCGTTGAAAACGCTTTTAAGTACGACGACGAGGTAATCGTTGAGGAAGGGATAAATGTAACAAAAGAACTTGAAATTGCTGTTTTAGGAAACGACCAATTAACAATTTCAGACCCCGGCGGTTTAATACCGGGGGACGAATTTTACACCTATGAAGACAAGTACATTGACATAAAAACACAATTTGAAATACCGGCAAATATACCTATAGAAATCTCTAACAAAATCAAAGACATGGCAGAAAAAGCCTTTCAAATTGTCAAAGGCAAAGGTATGGCAAGGATTGATTTTCTATACGATGCCGAAAAAAATTCCGTTGTAATTAATGAGATAAACACAATTCCCGGGTTTACCGAAATATCGATGTACCCGAAATTAATGGCTTTATGCGGATACCCCTTTAAAGAATTAGTTACAAAACTCTTTAACCTTGCGTTAAACAATGATTGAAAACTACGATGAATGGCTAAAATACAAAAATATAATTTTGTCTAAAACACAGATTGAAAAACTTAATCACTTTGCCGAAAGCGTTTTGAAATGGAACAAAAAAATAAACCTTACGGCCGCAAAAAGCCTTAAGGAAATTACAGAGAGGCATATACTTGATTCCCTGATGCCTCTAACTATAGGATTCCGACACGAAAGAAGGGTAGTTGACTTAGGCAGCGGTGGAGGTTTCCCGGCAATTCCACTTGCAATAACCTGTCCTAACACCCGGTTTCTTTTAATTGAAAAGGTTTTAAAAAAATGCGCATTTTTAAACAAAATAAAAAGGGAATTAAACTTAAAAAATATTGAAATTGAAAACACTCTCATTGAAGAAATAAACACCCCGCTACCTCAAACCCTAATAACCAGAGCGGTAAAAATAGACGGTAAAATGGAAAAAATACTGAAAAACAAAGGCATAATCAGGATTTTCACCTTTAATTCCGCAAAACCTGAAATATTTTCGGCTATAATGGAGTATACCCTGCCCTCCGAAGGCAAGGCAAGATACATTACTAAAAGAGAGGTAAAATGAAACACACGCCCTACCCGACAAATGATTTTTTGGACATAGTATGCCAAAACTCCAACCTGATGGTTTTGATAACCGACGAAAAAGGGGAAATGGTTTTCGTAAACAAGAAATTTACCGAAACCACAGGCTACACTCTAAACGAGGTAATAGGTAAAAATCCGAGTATATTAAGTGCGGGGGTACTGCCTAAAGAATTCTATAAAGACCTTTGGGACAAAATAAACTCGGGAGAAAATTGGGAAGGGGTTTTCATTAACAAAAAGAAAGACGGTTCTATATACTACGAAAGTTCAACCATAAGCCCTATAAAAAACGAAAAAGGAAAAACAGAATACTTTATAGCGATAAAACACGAAGTAACCGACAAAGAGAAATTAATAGACGCGGCAACCAAACACATGGCACACTACATACCCCCTGGAATACTTGTTACAGACAGCTGTGGAAAAAGCGTTTTTGCCACCAGGGGTATGGAAAAGATCCTGAAAACAGACATAAGACACATTTTAGACAAAAAAATAACGAAAACATTTAAAATTTTCAAAAACGAAACAGAATTAGACCTTGAAGAGATATTGGCCCGACAACATAATGTTTCCATATCGGAAAGTATCATATTCTACAAAGACATTACAGTTTTCGCAAATCTAACCGCAATAAAGATAACTCAAGCCTCAAAACACATAGGAAACATCATTGTAATTGAAGACATAACCGAGAAAAAAGAGATAATAAAAAAACAAAAAAAACTTGCTGAAATAGAAAAGTTAAGCGTATTCCTGATGGGGTTCGGCCACGACTTCAACAATCTCCTTGCGATAACCCAGATCCAACTGCAAAGTGCCGAGCTGTATGTTGACAAAGATAAAGATAAAGCAAAAGAAAAATTAAAAAAAGTATCCCAAAAATTAAACGAGATAAGCAAGCTTATATCCTCTTTTTTTGAAACAACGACTGCAAAACCGATTTTTTCAAAAAGCAATATAAATTTATTAATAAAAAACATAATCAACGAATACAAAAATCAGTACAAAAACACCGAATTTAGATTTACTGAAAAAGGGGAATATATAATCCTTATTGACAAAGAGAAAATCAAATATACGGTAAAAAAAATTCTAGAAAACGCAATAGAAGCCCAGGATTACAAGGGGAAAGTAGATATAACTGTAGGGGAAGCGAGTTTACCGGAAACATTAAGCCTTCAACTGCCTAAAAAAAGGTATGTAAAAATATCAATAAAAGATTACGGAAAGGGGATAAAAAAGGAATATTTACCGTTACTTTTTACGCCATACTTTACTACAAAAGAGAGAACAAGCGAAAAACAGACTGGATTAAGCCTTGCCGTATGCAACTTTAACGTTCATAAACACGGCGGCTACATAAACGTAATCACGGAGGAAGGAAAAGGCTGCGAATTTATAATTTATCTTCCTTTTCCCGATTTAAAGACAAGATAACCGGGTTAATACTTATAAGGGAGAGGTTAAATGGTAGGCAAACAAATCGTAATAGTGGAAGACGAAGCAACATCAAGGCTTGCAATGGAAAAAGCCTTAAAAAAGAAAAACTACAATGTGATTTCATTTGAAGACAGCATTAAAGCGCTTGATTACATAAAAACAAACGCATCGTTTATAGACCTTGTAATAACCGATTTCAGAATGCCGGGAATGAACGGCCTGGAACTTATAAGCGAAATAACAAAGCTGCAATTTGATATCAGCATAATTTTAGTTACCGCCTTCGGAAGCATTGAATCAGCGGTAGAAGCCATGAAGTTAGGCGCCGACGATTACCTTGCAAAACCTATAGATATGTTTGAATTGCGAAAAAGGGTTGAAAAGATAATAAACAATAAAAGCCTTAAAAGGGAAGTTGACAACCTGAAACAGAGGATAGACAAATTCTACTCATTTTCAAACATAATAGGCAAATCACCTGAAATGAAAAGGCTTTTTGAAAAGATTTTAACGGTAGCGCCTACAGACGTAACCGTGTTAATAACAGGAGAAAGCGGAACGGGAAAAGAGTTAATCGCAAACGCTATACATCAGAATTCGCCGAGAAAAAACAATATATTTCTTCCTATAAACTGCGCGGCAATCCCTGGAGAGATACTTGAAAGCGAACTGTTCGGCCATGAAAAAGGAGCGTTTACCGGAGCGGTATCTCAAAAGATGGGTAAATTTGAATTAGCGTCAAACGGCACCCTTTTCCTTGATGAAATAGGGGAGATGAGTTTAGACCTGCAGGCAAAATTATTAAGGATTATAGAACAGAAAGAATTTATGAGAGTAGGTGGAAATAAACTCATAAAGGTAAAAACAAGGATAATCGCGGCAACAAACCAAAATTTAGAAGAATTGGTAAAATCGGGAAAATTCAGGGAAGATCTGTACTTCAGGCTAAAGGTTGTTCACCTTAAAATTCCCTCATTAAGGGAAAGAAAGGGAGACATACCCCTTCTTGTTAACCACTTTATAAAAAAATTCGGGGAAACCCACAATAAACCGGGTATGTCCATATCCCCTGAAGCGTTAAAGATACTTGAGCACTACCCCTGGCCGGGAAATGTCAGGGAATTGCAAAACCTGATAGAAAGCCTTATCATCTTTTCAAACGATACCGTAATCACACCGTCTCAAATTCCGGACGAAATAATAGAAAAATCCGCATACAAAACAGAAATAAAACAACAGCCTTTACCTGACCCTGAAGATTCGGTTATAATTAATTTAGGAGAAACACTTGAAGAAGTTGAAAAAAGGATTATATTAAAAACATTGAGAAAGTTTAACGGCAACAAAACACACACGGCAAAGGCATTAGGGATAGGATTAAGGACATTGCATAGAAAATTAAAAGAATACGGAGAAGAATAATGAGAAAAATAATCGTTGTCGACCCTGACAAAAAATTTTGGAAAGATGTGGAAAAGGTGGTCAATACCGATATTTGCGAAGTGGTTTTTCTTGAAAACGGCCGAAGTTTAATGGGTAAATTAAAAAACGAACAATTTGATTTAATTATCCTTAACCTTGAACTTCCCGATAAAAACGGTTTTATCTTTTGCAATCAGATAAAAAAAGACCCGGCACTTAAAGAAATACCAATAATAATCACCTCTTCCGAAAAATCCGAAAACGACTTCGCTCAGCATAAAAAATTAAAAGTAAGGGCGCAGGACTACCTTAAAAAACCTGTATCACTGATAAAACTAAAAAACTCCGTCAAATCTTTTCTATCAGATGTTATCCTGGAAAATGACAAAGTCAAAAAAAAACCTAAAGAAGAGCAAACACTTCAAGTGGACGACTTTGACGAAGAAAACATAGACAAATTACTTGATGAAACCTTTGTAGGTCTCATTGAAGAAGAACCTAAAAAACAGGTACAACCTGAAATACCTCAAGCTTCGTCTCAACTTCAAAAACAATTAGATGACCTATTAGAAGAAAATATGGCCTTAAAACAACAGATTGAGGAATTGCAACAGGGAAGTTCTGCTGAAAAAATGCTTAAAGAAGAAAACCAAAAACTTCAGGAAACA
>JALWHA010000269.1 GCA_027038695.1 Acidobacteriota bacterium | reverse complement strand
TCAACAGTGTATCCGTGTATTGAAACAACATCAACCTTTACCTTTTTGCCCACATTAACAAGTATAAAGTGGTTTTCCTTTGAAAATGCTTTTAAATTCTTCTTCCACGGGAATTCGGGGGCAAGTTCGTAAAATGGAGCACCTGCTCCACCTGAGATAATCTGGGTAATCTCCCCCTTTATAGGGGCAATGTCCTTGTTTATTAAAACCCTTGTGTAATTGTGCTCATCCCCGAAAAATACAATCTTTACCCCGTGTTTATCAAGGATTTTTAGAAATTTGTCTCTCATCTTTAAAACATAATGCCTGTCAATTCCATCATTCTTCTTCGGGTCTCCGCCCCAGTAATACATTCCGTCTTTTAAATGTGCACTGCAAGGAAATGCAGGCTCGTGGGCAAAGACAAATATCTCCCTTTTCCCTGTTCCCTGTTCTGTTAAAACTCTGTCAAGCCACTCTAACTGCTTTTCCATAATATGGCCTTCAAGGTTGCCTCCGTATATTTCAGGTTTGTATCCCCACCAATAATTTGTGTTTAAAACCACAAACAGGCAGTTATCGTAGTTGAAGAAATACAGGTTTTCTTTGTATGATGGCAACCCATCTTTTTCAGAAAAGTCCGCATTTTCAGGGTTGACAAACACCTCACCAAAGACATCTTCAGCAGAATTCGGCGTTTTCTTGTCTTTGCAATATTTTTTGCCGTCCCTTTCAAAGCAATCCATTAAAGCCTCATGGTTCCCCATTCCCTCGTAAACAGGGATAATTGAGGAAACAGGCTCGGTTGCGTATGCAAAACTCTTTAACTCCCTTTCAAACTCATCTCTGTATGTGGTGTAACCTGAAACCATATCACCGACAAAAACAATGAAATCCGCTCCCTTGTTGTAAGCAGTCATAAAGATCTTATTTATAATTTTGCCGTTTGTGTTTTCAAAGTTTGCGTCAAAATCTGTTTTTCTATTCCTTGAGTCAGACATAAATATAAAGGAAAAATTATCACTTTCATTTACTCTTGCCTTAAAAACCCTCGGATAGCCTTCAATTTTATAAAGGTATTCCCCTTTTTCAAGTTTGCCTATCTTAAAGAAATGCCTCTTTTTCTTTTTATTGCAAACATACTTTTTGCCGTTGAAAATCAGAGTGGCTTTATCGGGGTATAAAAATTCAAAGGAAACTATGTAATTGTCGTTTTCCCCTCTGTCAAAGTAAGGACCGTAAACCACTGTTTGAAGTATTTTTTTATTTTTAGAAACAACAATCCTTGAGCGGTACTGCTCCTCTTTCCCTTTGTCGTCAATAAGGTTAACTTTATAAAAAACAAGGGTTTTCTCATTGTTTAAGTACCACCTGAACTTTTTCCACTTTATAAATACAAAAAAGTCTTTTCCATTAACAAATTCATTTTTGGAAAATCTGTAAACAGGGTAAAAAGCACTTTCATTCGGCAAAAACCCAATAACAACAGAGGCAAACTTAACATCCCGGCTTGTGTTTATATTAAACTTCAATCCTTTTCGCATTGCCTCAACATTAACAGATTTTACTATAAGGTTCCTCTTGGGAGGAAGTTTGACATCTTTAGCATAAAGAAAAAACGAGGCTAACAAACATATTATAAATAAAAGAATTTTCCTCACTTAAACCTCCTTTAAGCCTTTCTCTTTTCGGGAAAAGCGTTCCATATCTTCCATGTGAAGTAAAGCCCTATAAGGGTAAACGGGATTAAAAACAGAGGCCAATAGTTCCACCTTGAAGGGTCTTGTCCTGCGTTTTCAAGTATTTTACCTAAAGTTATTGACTGAAATCCCGTGCCTAAATAGACAAAGCCGTCAACAACCCCCGCAACTGTCGCCGCTGAATCCTTTCCACCGAAATCCATTGATGCGGTTCCCGAAAGCATTCCGTGTACCCCTATAACGCACATTGACATAAAGAATGCAAGAAAACCCACTATTTCGTACCAGCGGTACCTTACCGCAAAGGCCATTACGACAAAACCTAAAAACATACCTACGTAGAGCAAAAATGCCGAAGGCCCTCTCCTTGAACCGAAGAATTTATCGGATATATAGCCTGCAAAAAATCCTCCCGTAATACCTGCAACCATTAAGATCAACCCCCAATTTTGGAAGAAAAAATCAGCGTCTGCTATTGAAACAAGTTTTTTTACCCCGTTTACTATTTCAACGGTTTTCATAGCCTGTGCATAGTGAACACCCCAGTGCATAATCCCGTTTCTCAACACCCCTGAACAAAACTCAATAGCAATCATCATCAAAATTACAGGGTGGCGAAAAATCCTGGCATAAATCTCAAAACTCGTTTCCTTAGGTGCACCGTCTTCATACCTCGTTGCATCTCCCGGATCAAAGTCTTCAAACCCCGCCTGAGAAGGCCTGTCTTTTATAACAAAAACATCAAGAACGGCAAAAATAAGAAGCACTATGGCGGGAGCAAAGAATGCCCACCATATGTGGTAGTATGGCTTACCGTTTACAAAGGTTTTTGTCTCATTCAGTATCATTCCGTTTAAGTCAAAGGCAAGGAATATCCCCAACGATATCAAAGTTCCGAATATCCCTCCGAAAACCCCCCTCTCTTTTATGTGAAACCATGCTGCATTTACCT
>JALWHA010000268.1 GCA_027038695.1 Acidobacteriota bacterium | reverse complement strand
AAAACAAAAAACCGATTAAACAACAAACAATTAAGAGAAAAATCTAATTTTTAATCAATAATTAACAGTTGAGTAAAAGACGCGTTACACTATTTGCGCAAGTGAAAATAAAAAAATCTTATAATATAAATATCAAATCACTTATTTTTTGAGTTTTTTAAATAAAATTAATTAAAATCAATTTTGTTTTAATTTTTTTAGTATTGATTTTATGTATTTTATCCTGTTTTTGCTCAACTTCCATTCTCCTTTAATATTAAACCTTGACAAAAAAATTGTTTAATCATATATTAGCACTTGAATAGTGTGAGTGCTAATTAAAAAACACAATAAGGAGGAAGAGAGATGAACATTAAACCGTTATACGACAGAGTGCTTGTTAAAAGGAAAGAGCCGAAAGAAGAAATCAAAGGCGGAATTATCATTCCCGATACCGCTAAAGAAAAACCGTTAGAAGCCGAAGTTATCGCCGTAGGCGATGGCAGGGTGAACGAAGACGGCAAAAAGTTTCCCTTAACAGTTAAAAAAGGAGACACTGTTTTAATCGGGAAATATGCAGGTACCGAAATTAAGATTGACGATGAAGAATACCTCATTATGAGGGAAGATGAAATTCTCGCTATAGTAGAGAAATAATAATTTAAAAATAGAAGGAGGAGTTTTATGGCAAAGAAGATTATTTTCGGAGATGAAGCAAGACACGCGGTTTTAGCGGGAGTAGAAAAACTCGCAGATGCCGTTCAGGCCACATTAGGCCCTAAAGGAAGAAACGTACTTATTGAAAAAAAATTCGGTTCTCCCCTTTCAACAAAAGACGGTGTAACCGTTGCGAAAGAAATTGAATTAGAAGACCCACAGGAGAATGTAGGCGCACAGCTTGTTAAAGAGGTTGCGTCAAAAACTTCCGATGTTGCCGGAGACGGAACCACTACTGCTACAGTTCTTGCAAGGGCTATCTATAAAGAAGGAATTAAGGCTATTGTTGCAGGCGCAAATCCTATGGATTTAAAGAGGGGTATTGATAAGGCTGTTGAAGAGGTTATTAAAGGTCTTAACGAAATGGCAATTGAGATCAGGGGAAGCGAAGACATCGCAAAGGTAGGTACAATTTCCGCTAACAACGATGAAGAGATCGGTAAAAAAATCGCCGAGGCAATGGAAAAAGTCGGCAGGGACGGTGTAATTACCGTTGAAGAAGGAAAAGGCCTTGAAACAACCGTTGACGTTGTAGAGGGGATGCAGTTTGACAGAGGATTTTTATCCCCTTACTTCGTTACTGACGCGGAAAAAATGGAAGTTGTGTTTGAAAACCCGTATATCCTTATCCACGAAAAGAAAATTTCCAATATGAAAGAATTGCTTCCTGTTTTAGAACAGGTTGTAAAAACAGGAAAGCCTTTGCTCATTATTGCTGAAGATATTGAAGGTGAAGCGCTTGCTACCCTTGTTGTTAATAAGTTAAGAGGCGTTTTAAACGTAGCGGCTGTTAAGGCTCCAGGTTTTGGAGACAGAAGAAAGGCTATGCTTGAAGATATCGCAATCTTAACAGGCGGTCAGGCAATTACCGAAGATTTAGGCGTAAAACTTGAAAATACCACACTTGATATGTTAGGCACAGCAAAGAAAGTGGTAATTGACAAGGAAAACACCACAATAGTTGAAGGAGGCGGCTCTTCAGACGCTATTATGGCAAGGGTTAAGCAGATTAAGGCTCAGATTGAACAGACAACTTCCGATTACGATAGGGAAAAGCTCCAGGAAAGGCTTGCAAAATTAGTTGGCGGAGTTGCGGTTATCAAAGTAGGCGCAGCAACTGAAACAGAAATGAAAGAAAAGAAAGCAAGGGTAGAAGACGCCATGCACGCAACAAAAGCAGCGGTTGAAGAGGGTATAGTTCCGGGAGGCGGCGTTGCATTATTAAGGCAACTTCCGAGACTTGAAAACCTCAAATTGGAAGGCGACCAGAAGTTAGGCGTTGACATTATTAAAAAGGCATTATCCGCACCTATGAGAGCAATAGCCGCAAACGCAGGACAGGAAGGCTTATTGGTTGTTAAGGAAGTTTTAAAAGGAGAAGGCTCATTCGGTTACAACGCCGCAACTGACACATATGAAGACTTAATGGAAGCAGGCGTAATTGACCCGGTTAAGGTCACCAAAAACGCATTGGTCAACTCATCTTCCGTAGCAAGCGTAATGCTTACAACTCAGTGTGTAATTACAGACATTCCCGAAAAAGAAAAACCCATGCCGGGTAATCCTGGAATGGATATGGGAGGAATGTACTAATTCCGTAAAGCAAAACACATATTTAAAAGCCCCGAAAATTCGGGGCTTTTTTTATGATTAAAATTTGCCGTAGATCTTCTGGCCGCACTCAGGACACTTATCCCCATCTAAATCAACAATCCTTAAATTGTAATAATGTCTTTCTACAAGTTTTTTACCGCAATTCGGACAAAAAGTGGTGCTCCCCTCAAGGTCTAAAATATTTCCCGTATACACATATTTACAACCCAGCTCCAATGCAATTTTTCTGAAAGCAATTAACACCGACGGCACAGTACTCGGATAGTCTGACATTTTAAAACTCGGATAAAAAGCACTTAAATGCCATGGGATTTCATCTGAAATATTTAGCAGCATTTTCGCCATATCCCTGAAATAATCTTCTCCGTCATTTAAATCCGGGATAATCAAAGTGGTAACTTCGGTTACAATACCGGAGTCATACAGTGTTCCAACGGTATTTAAAACAGGCTCTACCAAACCTCCCGTTATTTTTCTATAAAGTTCATTATCTTTAAATTTCAAATCTATATTAGCGGCATCAATGTAAGGGAGCAACTCTTTCAAAGGTTCAATATTTATAAACCCATTTGAGACAACGGAACAAAACAGTCCTTCTCTCTTTGCACTCTTTGCTGTTTCTAACATATATTCAAAAAAAACTGTAGGTTCGGTGTAAGTAAAAGTAATATGCTTTAGATTTTCGCTAACAGCCATCTTTATCAATTCTTCAGGAGGCAACTCCCTCGTAAACTCAAAAATATCTTCGTTAACTTGAGAAATTGTATAATTTTGGCAATTAAGGCAACGAAAATTACACCCGGGGGTAGCAATAGAAAGCGTTCTAGCGGCGGGGAAAAAGTGATAAAGCGGTTTCTTTTCCATAGGGTCTATGTGTATGGCTATAATATTTCCGTAAGAAAGCGAATATAGTCTGCCATTTTTATTTATACGAACTTTACAAATCCCCCTCTTCCCCTCGTTAATAACGCAAAAATGAGGACACAATGTACACCTAACCGCTTGATTTTCAAGTTGTTCAAAGTATTTGGATTCTTTCATAATACCCTCTATCTATTAATTTAACCTTAAAAAGCAAAATATCAAGTTTTAATCCATCTAAAACTGAAAAACCGAAAAATCAAGAAAAAAAATAAAAAATAGCAATAAGTGAAAAAAAAATTGACGCTAAAAAAATAGCTCATAAAATAAAATTAAGTTCACAAAAGATATTAGGAGGGATATAAATGGAAATAAAAAAGGTAATTAGCCTAATTGACAAGTATAGCAAAACAAAAAAACTTGATGAAAATTTAAAAAAAGAATTGAACAGTGAGATATTAAACATTTTATTAGCAACTTATAAGAAAACCAGAAATGAGGAGTATATAAATGTGCTAAAACAACTTGGCGCTGACAAAAACTTTAAATTAGATGTGTTGGCAAATATCGGCCATATGGACAGCGTTTTGGATGTTGCCTTCAGCCCCGACGGGAAATATATTGCATCGGGAAGCGACGACAATACAATTAGACTTTGGGACATTGAATCAGGGAAGTGCAAAAAAGTTTTTAAAGGACACAACAGGGAAGTGCGTTCAATTGCCTTCAATCATAACGGGAAATATATTGTGTCTGGAAGTTGGGACACTGCGATTAAACTCTGGGATATAGAATCAGGGAAATGTGTTAAAACATTTAAAGGGCATAAAAAACAACCCATTTATTCTGTTTATTTCAGCCCAAATAGAAAATATTTAATTTCAGGAAGTTATGACGGAACAATTAGAGTTTGGAATATAAAAACAGGGAAAGAGACTTTGCAAGTTGTATATTTTGACGACAATGAATATGTAATAATAACAGCAAAAGGCTATTATACTTGCTCAGAAAACGGTGAAAAACACATAAACTTTGTTATAAATAATAAACTTTATCCCGCACAATACTTCCGTCAAGTTTTGTACAGAGAAAACTTAAACCTATTTGAAGAAGACTATGAATAATAAATATATAAATTTATGGAAAAAATCTTTAAACACTTGAAAAAAGAACAAAGGAGACAATAAAATGAGTAATTTTAAAATTAATGTTTTTGGAAGAGGCGGAGAATTATGTATTGGAACAATAGATAAAAAACTTGCCGAACAATGCATAAACGAAGGGTTTGACATATTAGACGGAGAAGAAGCACAAGATTGGTCTGAAATAGACGATATATTACACATACAAGCACCTTTTACAGAAACCATTTATTTTGTGGTAGAAAATGAAGACGGGGAAATTATTGAAAACACTTTTGATGAAGATGACATTAAAATCCTCCCAATTATTTTCCCTAAACCTCCCGAAGATTTTAAGGATGATTATGTACTAATGAGCTTTAGCTATGCAAAGGGAAACTTCGGAAGCTTTGAGATTGAAACAGATGAATTTGATATAAACAAACTGCTATTAATCTCAATTAATTTAGATGAATGGCTATTTCAAAACGAAACTCTTTTACTTATGGGATTATACGGAGAAAATGTTGACAAACTTTTGGAACAAATTGAGGAAAAAGATATCAAGGGAGAACCATTTATAAATGGGGAAACCTTATCTGAACAAATGACTGAGTGGGAAAAATTGGCAGAAGATTTTAAGTTAGAAACAATATATTTGGAAGATGGTGAAACCTATGGAAAAGGATTATTTTTTTATTTATTGCATAATAATGAAATTATTTGTGAGGAATCATAATGACTAGTAACAATCTTATAAAGGAAACAATGGAGTACTTTGAAAAACATAAAAACAAGGCATATGTTGTTACACCTTCAATCCCTATTCTTTACTTCGGGGATTTAAAACAGTATGGAAAATCAAAGATTAAAATTATAACCGCCGGGAAAAACCCATCGTACAATGAATTTCAATTAAACAAAAATGAGCCTTTTAATTTAAAAAGATTTTCCACATATAACGGCACAAATTTAACAGAGTGTTTAAACCAATATTTTGAAAAACAACCATTTAAGAAATGGTTTGAGAGTTTTGAACCAATTTTAAATGGATTAAACGCCTCTTTTTACAATCAAAGTTTATACCCAAACAGGGCATTGCACACAGATATATGCTCTCCTCTCGCTACTTTCCCAACTTGGAGTAAATTAGAAGAAAAACATAGAGAAGATTTATTTGAAGAAGGTTTTATTTTATGGCAAAAACTTATAAAAGAATTAGACCCTGACATAATTTTAATTTCTGTCCCCAAAAAACTTTTTGAAATTGTCCATAAAACATTATCATTAACTCCCAAAGGTATACTTATATCCTTTACTAAAAAGAAAAATAACGAACTTAGAAAGCAACCTTATAATGTTTATTTTTATGAAACTATTCTTAATAACAAAGCAACAAAAATTGTATATGGAAGAGCGGCGCAAAAACCATTTGATACTATTTCAAAAGAGCAAAAACTAAAGATAGGAGGAAAAATTGTTTGAAGTAATTCAATTTACACATCCGGGCAAAGAGCACAAACCTGACAACCCACAGAAAAACCACAAGTCATGGAATAAAGGGCAACATAAAAGGAAATTTTTATGCTGTAACGGATATTACAAACAAAACAATAAAATATTAAAAGACAAATTAGCCTTCTGGGGGGAATGGGAACCGCCATCAAAAGTTAAAAAATTAGATAACAAAGATGATAAAGAAATGCCTCAATGGCTGCATTTCCCATATTTACCTAATAAAATGCCAATATCAGACGGATATCAATTAAGTTATCAAAACACAGACCCTTTTGTTTTTGGCAAACATTTTAGGTATTTAGTATGCAAACAATTTAAGCCCAAATTAAAAAAAGAAACATTTTTATCAAGGTTAAATATTGGCAGTATTATATTATTTGGCTCAACAATTAATCAAAAAGACAAATCAAATGCATACTTTGCATTAGATACAATATTTGTAATCTCAGATTATATTGAATATGACCCATCTGACCCGAATGCTTTAAATAATTATAACATTGACAACTACAAAGATATTGTTTACAAAATGGCTTTTCCTAAACCGTTAGATTTTTCTTTAAAACTAAGACTTTACATTGGGGCAACTATTGAAAATCCAATTGAAGGTATGTATTCTTTTAGCCCGGCAAAAGTATACAAAAATGAACCACATGGATTTAAAAGGCTAAAATTAAAAAATCTGCCATATATCACTAACAATCTTAATGCAGCACCTAAAAGAACATTTTTAAAAGACATAACAGAAGTTAAAATAATATGGGAAGAAATAAGAGAAAAATGCAAAAAAGAAGGGCTTGTAGAAGGCATAAAATTTGATATGCCACATAAAGAATCTACACTCTTTTCTGAAAGATAGCATTATAAAAAATTACAAAAAGCTTTTAAAAATTTAAAAAAATCCTGTTGACAACTTCAGGCTTTATGATAATATTTATATCGCTTGACGGGTTCCGGAGTAGCTCAGTCGGTAGAGCAGGTGGCTGTTAACCACTTGGTCGGGGGTTCAAGTCCCTCCTCCGGAGCCATTTTTTTATACCTATTTTAAACCCTTAAAAAACCTAAACATACCGAAACTTATCCACATCAAAGAGACCTCGGTCGGTAAGTTTCAGGTGGGGGATTACTTCAAATGAAAAAACTTAAAGTTGCAAGGGGGTCTGACAGGTTTTTGGCACATCCTTTGCCTTTGCTTTCAATTGCTCAAATTGTTTTGCAAGGCTAAAAAGCTCTGTATGTAAAATTATCTCGCAAAATTTTTTTTGTAATAACTTCCTATACTATGCTTTGTTTATTTCGGGAAAAGCAATACAATGTTAAACCTTGCGCCCCAGCCTTCAGGGCCGTTGTCTGCACTTTTAGCCCAATAACGAATGCCGCCGCCTATATTGACAAGTTGCTTTCCTATCCTAAAAATATGGCTCACTGAAACACTTACAGGGATAGATGATTGGCTTGATTTCCATTCATAAGTGGCTTCAGTATTTATTGAAAATGTTGTGGCAGTTTCAGTTGTGTATGATAAAAAGGGCTGCATGTACGAGGAACTGTAATCAGGACGTTTATCGTCGCCTGCTAAAGACCACACATGGTTTACAAGCACTCCGTAACTCCACGGGCCCTGCTGCTTAAAAACAACCCCGGTAATCCCACCAGCCCACTTGTCTGCACCAAGCAAATGGTCGCTTGCAGTAGGCAAAACAAAGACCGGGCCTGCACCCCAAATCCAGCCGCTTTTTGTAGGTTTTTTAGGTGAGAAGAAAAAACTCTGCACAATATCCCCAACACCGAACTGGCTTCCCTCGCCAATAACAACATCATCCTGTGAAATCACTGGAACAATAGTTCTGGAAATCAAGTTCCAGTTTTCATTTAAGGAAAAGGGCAACACCGGTTGAACATTCAAAAGAAAGCGCTCTCCTTTATCATTTGCCCCAATATTGGAATCATAATTAAACTGGAAGGGAACACTGATTAAAGAGGAAACAGGATTAACCAATTCTTTCGCAAGTTCTTCGGTATTTTGTGCCAATGCCGATGACACCATAAAAAACACAAACAAAGATGCTACAACTATCCTTCCATAATAATAAAAATTCTTTTTCATTTTGCCTCCAAATTTTCTATTATTTCACCTATTAAATTCCATTTAAAATAGAATGTTGAAATTTTTCTAACATAAAAATAATACAACAGTTGGTTAATAGCCTTTTTTTACCCATTCACACAAAGTGAGCAAAAATTATGTTATGACATAATATCAGAAAATCACCTGCTATACAAATAAAAATTTTCAATTAAACATAATTTTCTTTTAAAAACTCCATCCTTTTAAATCGCAACAATATGCCC